>CAYMLC010000370.1:0-3932 GCA_964390765.1 uncultured Nitrospirales bacterium | reverse complement strand
ATTCCTGCGCAAGCAGGAATCTCGCAACATTTCTATGCTGCGGAACAGGGACTGACCGCTCGGCTACGCGGTCTCTCGGGAACGGCCAGAGCGCGGGCGTCGTCCGGATCGCGCGGACGCCGGTCTTGTCGAGATTCGTGCTTGCGCAGGAATGACGGGGCTGGCCGCAGTTGCGAACGGGCGGGCCGCTTTCCGTTCCATTGACATCCCGCACCCCTTCGGCTAGCCTATTGCGACGGCACGAACTTTGGGCAGTATTTACAGTTCGGTCGCGGTACGTGGGCATGTGCGCGGCGCTGGGCCGCGCGCGGAATCATCCTATGGGAGCCTCAAGTATGCAGAAGCGAAGTGGTTTTACTCTGATCGAGCTGTTGGTGGTCATTGCCATCATCGGCATCCTGGCGGCAATCCTGCTGCCTGCGCTCGCGCGCGCACGCGAAGCGGCACGCCGCGCCAGCTGCCAGAACAATCTGAAGCAGGTGGGCTTGTCGCTGAAGATGTACAGCAACGAGTCGCGTGGCGAACGGTTCCCCCCGAAGTCGGTCAATCCGGGCAACTTCATGTTCTCAATGCCGACCATGTATCCCGAATACATGACGGATCTGAACGTGCTGTTCTGCCCCTCTGACTCTGACTCACCGGAAGACCTGTTGTCCGTAGATGGCCAAGGCTGGCTGACGGTGGATGGCGGCGTGGACTTGGGTCTGGTTGATGGCGACCCGCAGTTGGGTTGGACGGATGACCCCGATCGTCCGGCGCTGAGTGACGTGTCGTACATCTACTTGGGTTGGGCTGTGGAAGGGAATGAGATTATCGTACCCGTCGATGTCGGTGACGCATTCGCGGGCGACGGCATTCTGGGCTTCTATCTGACCCAGGCCTTCCTCCCCTTTTCTGACTGCACCGCTGCAGGTGGCTGCGACGATGTGCGCGACAACATGGACAAGGATCAGGACTTCACGCACCCTGGAAACAGCGTGATCGCCGCTGATACCGATATCACGATTTATCGTTTCCGAGAAGGTATCGAGCGCTTCTTCATCACCAATATCAACGACCCGGCCTCCAGCGCTCAGGCGCAGTCAGAAGTCGCCATTATGTGGGATGTATTCGACACACTCGGTGCGAACTTCAATCACATCCCGGGTGGTAACAACGTGCTGTTCCTCGACGGCCATGTCGAATTCCAGCGCTATGTGCCGAGCAATAACGTTGATGCGACGGGCCTTGGCGCCGAAGGCAAGCCGTTCCCGACGGCGGAACCGTGGGCGCTCCTCGCTCGCGCGGCCCTGGAAGCCGATGACCTGATCTAAGGCATACCAGACACACGAAACCCCGGCAGGCCTCAGTCCTGCCGGGGTGTTTTTTTTGCTGCTTGCTTGACCTTTCCCTGCTACTCGTTGCGGGTCGACTGTTCCGCGTCGATCGCGGCCTTCAGTCGCGAGGGCCAGTCGGTCAGCACATTGTCGACACCCATGGCGACGTAGCGCTCGAGGTCTTCTTGTTTGTTGACGGTGTGCACGCTGACGAGGATCCCCTTGGCCTGTAGCCGGCCGACGACATCGGGCGTGGGCGCGAGGCCGTCGAACTGGTTGAAGCCGATGGCAAGCATGGTGGCCTCGGGCACGTAGGCGTCCCAATCGCCGCGCAGGGCCTGGGCGAGCCGAAAGACGCCGGGCGGGTCGTAGCAGGTCCCGATGCCTGGGGCTTCGTCGCGGACGACCTGCATCACCTGCGCGTTGAACGAGCCGATGATGACGCGCTTTTGCATGCCCAGTTCGCGAATGATCTGGATAAAGCGGCGCGCGGTCTCGGGGCTGTCCTTCACCTCGAGCAAGAAGATCTCATTGGGCAGCGCAACCAGCACCTCGCGCACGAGCGGCACGCGAATGCCTTCGCCGCGCAGGGGAAACGTCTCGCCGCCGTCGCGCGTGAAGTGATAGGCAGCGTCGAGCTGCTGCACCTCGTCGAGGGTCAGGTCGGCGACGCGCCCCTCCCCATCGGTGGTGCGGTCGACGGTGCGGTCGTGCAGCATGACCACGTGGCCATCCTTCGTCGAGGCCACATCACCTTCGAGCAGCGTGCCGGGAAACGCCTTGGCACAGGCCTGAAAGCCATACAAGGTGTTCTCGGGAAACTCGTGCTGGCCGCCGCGGTGTGCTCCGAGGACAAAGGGCTCGGCGTAGAAGGGGGCCGAGCGTTCGCGCAGGCGCTCCCTCGCCTCTTCGGGTGATTCGGCGAGCGCGGGCACGGCGGCACACAGGGCCAGCAGGACAGCAGACAATCGCATGGGTGGGGTCTCCTTCCGTTGGGCGATAGCCTGCCTGACTCGCAGGCGCGTGTCACGGTTGTGTGAGGACGCCCATTGCGGGCATGCGCCCGGCCCGGTACACTCGACTCCGGACAGCCGGTAGCCCGAGGGCCGTCGAGGTACGGCAGGCCGCGGCGGGCAGTTTTTCGATACGGCGGTGCTGATTGGCGTGCCGATTGGGAGCAGCGATGATGGAGCATGATATCCGCCTGGCGGAGACCGAAGCCGATATACGCGGGTGCTATTCCGTTATCCGGCAATTGCGCAAGCACCTGAAGAGCGAAGACGAGTTTCTCGAGCGGGTGGAGCGCCAGCGGCAGGCGCACGACTACCATCTCGCCTACCTTATCGACGACCGCGACAAGGTGTGTTCGACGGCCGGTTTCCGCATCGCGGAGAATCTGTCGTGGGGCAAGTTCATGTACGTCGACGATATGGTGACGTGCGACGAGGAGCGCAACAAGGGCTACGGCGGCTATCTGCTGGAGTTTCTGATTGGCGAGGCGCGGCGGCGGCGCTGTGACAATCTGCAACTCGACAGCGCGATTCACCGCTTCCCGGCGCACCGGCTGTACATGAGCCGCGGCCTGGCCATCACCAGTCTGCATTTCAGCCTCGCGCTGCAGGACCCCTGATCGCGCGGGCTGCTAGGGCGCGCGCAGGAGCCGGTTGAGCGCGCGCCGGGCGCGCACCGCAGCGGGCAATTCGAGTACGCGCAGGCCATCGAGGTGGCCGCGGACCTTGGCTTCAAACACGTGCAACGCGTCGCCGTGGTCGGCCCAGATGCGCCGGTGCGTATAGCCGCTGTCCGGCGCGCACGGGCCATAGCGGTTGGACACGGCATAGGCATAGCCCGCTTCGCGCACGAGTTGCTGCGTCTCGACCGTATAGTCGAGCACCGACCCGTAGGGATAGGCGAAGCCATCGACCGGCTGGCCACTGACGTCTTGCAGGCGCGTGCGGCTCTCGGCAATCTCGCGCTGTTGTTCGCTGCGGGGCAGGCGCGACAGGTGCGGATGCGTCATGGTGTGCCCGCCGATTTCAAAGCCGGCGTCGGCCAGCGCCCGTACTTCTCCTTCGGAAAAGATGCTGCTGCGCGTGGGGTCGGCACCCGGCGGCAGGAACCCGCCCAGGCAGCCGGCCACCACGAAGAAGGTCGCCGGCAGACCGTGCGCCTGCAACGCCGGAACCGCGTGCTCGAGGTTCATCGCGTAGCCATCGTCGAAGGTGATGGCGACACCCGGCGCACCCTGCAGGACCTCATGGACGGGCCGCACCGGCACATGCGCGGCCAGCCAGGCCATCTGCTGGGCGAAGGCTTCGGGGTGTGCGTTGGTGCCGTGCGCGCGCATGCCGACGCTGTGATAGGTAAGGATAGCGCGACGCTTCGACAGCGGGCCCGGGTCGCGTGTGGTCCAGTGCGCGGTGTGCTGCAGGCCCTGTTTGAGCACGTGCTTGATGCGGCTCATGCGCCGCCCCCCATGCGGCGTGCGGTACACCACGCCCACACGTAGCCGCAGGCATAGCTGGTGTAGGCGGCGAAGCGCATCTCCTGCCCCGTAGCGAGGGCTTGCAGCAGGCGCAGCGGAAACCGGGCGATGCGCCAGGCCAGCGAACGGCG
>CAYMLC010000369.1:0-3937 GCA_964390765.1 uncultured Nitrospirales bacterium | reverse complement strand
GCCTTGGCCAATGGCGACGCGTCTGCATTGCAAGGCGTGGCGCTGGACGGCGACGGTGGTTTATGGGCAGCCGGGCGCCGTAGGCTCGGTGGAAACGATGACCTGTTGGTCTACCGCATCGGCGCCGCGGGCAACGTGCTGCTGGAAACCACTGTGGGCGGCGCGCCATCGGAAACGGCAGACGGCCTCATCGCCGTCAGCACCGGCGGCGTGCTCGTGTATGGCTCGGAACTGAATTCGCCGATGGTAGGCGCTTCGCTGGTGGTGCGGCTCGATGAGAACGGCCAGGAATTGTGGCGCTTTGTGAAGCCGAATTCGTCGGCCGAGGTGGCCATTGAGTCGGCCGATGGCGGTTTCATCATTGGCACCGATTTGCCGGTCAACTCGCTCACGCCCGTGCAGAATCCCCCCGCAGCGTCTGTGTTCAAGCTCGACGCAAACGCTAACCTGCTGTGGGATTCATCGGTCGGCGTTCTCGCCATCCGAGGCCTTGCCGAACGGGCGAACGGCGATATCTATGCGCTCAGCTTGATCAACCAGACCATTAACACCGGCGGCCTTACCGCCGTCATCCTCGACGCGAACGGCATGGTCCAGGCCGCAAACGACCTGCGCCCCGACCCTACCGAATCCTACCTGGTGCTGCAAGCCGATGTGCTGCCCGACGGTAACACGCTGCGCGTACTGTATATCGACTTCTTCGGCGTGTCGCTCTATCTCGATGAGATCGTGGGTCTGAGCAATCCGGTGTACCGCGCCCAGCGGCGCTATGACCCCGAGGGCTTCATGCGCGCCGCCGTGCCGACACCCGATGGCGGATTTATCCTGGTGGGCACGAACGATACATCGGCCAGCGACAATGCCCAGGCCAGTAAGGTCGATGCCCAATTGCGCGAGCAGTGGCATACGATTCTTGGCGGCAGCAACGGTGACCAGTTTAATGACCTCGCCGTCAATCCCGATGGGTCGTCGTTTGCCGTGGGCAGCACCGAGAGCTTCAGCACCTCGGTATTTGACAGCTACGTCGTCAAGCTCGACCCGTTCGGTATGGGCATAGCCGATCCCGCCAATTCCCCCTAGAACTGTCCTCGCCCGGCCGCGCCCAAACGTTGTATGGTGCGGGCCAAACGGTACCCAGGGAGAAGGACATGCGAACGTATCGAGCCTTCGCATGCATCGCCGTGTGCGCGGTGCTGGTCGCCGGCGGTTGTGGGCCGGCCGAGGAAGACTATGGTGCCCCCCCCGTGACGGAGGAGGAGGTACTGGAAACGCCACCCGCTGCCGAGACCGCGGTCGAAGATACCGACACGCCCGAAATGGTGGAGGACGTGGCCCCGGTGATGGAGGAAGTGGGCGAAGACTTGCCGACGCCCGATGTGCCCCCGGCCGATGCCGCACCTGAAGAAGGCGCAGGCGCCGCCACAGAGGGGGAGGGCGAGGCAGCCGCTGAAGCCGCCGAGCCGCCGCCGCCCCCGGCCACGGGAATGGACGCCGACCGCGCGCTGATCCAGGGACTGTTTCAGCAGCGCGACTGCCCCGAGTGCGATGAAGAGATGAACGACTTCGTCGGCCAGGTGGCGCCCGGCATCACCCTGCGCGAGGTGGCCGAGCGCTTCAAGGCGGCCGACTACACGCACCTGCGGCTGCGGCTGTTTGCCGCGGCGCCGCAAGACATTGCGCCCATCATGGGTCCGAACATGGAACTGTGCCCGTCGCTCGAATCGCAGGGGGCGGTCGTGCGTTCGCGCGGCGGTGGTACCGCGGGGCTGCTGCTCATTCGCGCCGTGCAAGACGAAGTGCTCGAACGCTTCGCGACCTGGGATGCACCCGGTATCGGCGCGAGCGACCTGAGCGAACCCGATATCAAGGAATGGATGCAGGGGCTCGAAGATTGCTCCGGCACCCCGTGAGGCGGTAGCGCCCGATGCTGGGTTGGTGGACTGCTGAGGGCGGCGCGCAGCCGGGCCGCCTCGTTACCCCCGATGCCGCCGCGCAGGCGCTGTGGGATACAGCGTATCTGGTCGAATCGGATGATGGCGTGGTTGGTGCGCTGGGCGGCGTGTTCACGACCGCCGAGCCCGGCAGCGCCGAAGCCTTGCGCGTGCTGGGCTGGGCGCCGCCTATGCCGCCCGCGCAACTGGGCAGCGCCAGCTTCCGCGCCGACCACGGCCTGCGCTATGCCTATGCCGCTGGCGCCATGGCCAACGGTATCGCGTCTGAAGCAGTGGTAGCCGCGATGGCGCGCGCCGGGATGCTGGGCTTCTTCGGTTCCGCCGGGCTGAGCGTGGCGCGTATCGAGCAGGCCCTCGCCACCATCCAGCGCGATTGTGCGGGGCGGCCCCACGGCTTCAACCTCATCAACAACATCAACGAGCCCGCGCTCGAGGCGGCCACCGTCGACGCCTATCTGGCCCACGGTGTGCGCCTGGTAGAGGCCTCGGCCTATGTCGCCTTGACCAATGCGCTGGTGCGTTACCGCGTAACGGGTATTCACCGCGGACCCGATGGCCGCGTCGTGGCGCCCAACCGCATCATCGCCAAGCTGTCGCGGGTCGAGGTGGCCGAGCGCTTCTTCGCGCCGCCACCCGCGCGTACGCTGAAGAAACTCGTGCAGGCCGGCGCCATTTCGGAAGAGGAGGCGCAGCTGGCCGAGGCCATCCCCATGGCGCAGGATGTGACCGTGGAAGCGGACAGTGGTGGCCACACCGACCACCGGCCCCTGCTCGTGGTGCTGCCCGCCATGCTCGCCCTGCGCGACAGCATGCAGGCGAGGCACAAATACGAGGTGCCGCTGCGCGTGGGCGCGGCCGGCGGCCTCGGTACCCCCGAAGCCATTGCCAGTGCCTTTGCCCTCGGCGCCGACTACGTGCTCACGGGCTCCATCAACCAGTGCACGCCGGAGGCCGGCACCTCATCATTCGTGCGCGCAATGCTGGCCGAAGCGCGCGCGACCGATGTCGACGTGGCGCCCGCGGCCGATATGTTCGAGAAGGGCATTACCGTGCAGGTGTTGAAAAAAGGCACGCGCTTTGCCCAGCGTGCCAGTCGCCTCTACGACTACTACCGCCGCTATAGTGCGCTCGAAGACATTCCGCAAGACGAGCGCGCGAAGCTCGAAGAGGAATGCTTCCGCGCACCGCTCGACGACATCTGGCAGCAGACCAGGGCCTTCTTCGGCGAACACGATCCGCGCCAGGTCGAAAAGGCGGACAACGACGCGCGCCACCGCATGGCGCTGGTCTTCCGCTGGTATCTGGGCCTCAGCTCGACCTGGGCCAATGCCGGGGTCGAGGACCGGCAAGACGATTACCAGGTGTGGTGTGGGCCGGCTATGGGCGCCTTCAACGATTGGGTGCGCGATTCGCCGCTCGCTTCTCACGAGGCGCGGCACGTCGACGCCATCGCCCACAACCTGCTCTATGGGGCGGCCGTCGTTTTGAGGCAGCGTGCGCTGGCGCAGGGCGCCGGCGATACGTGTCCGCCCTTCAGCCGCCCCCAGGCCAACGGTGCGCAAGAAGCCGCCGCACGCCTGGTACCAGCCCAGGCCCCCGTCCAGGAGGTGACAAGATGACGCGCGCCAACCGCTGGCTCATCATCGCGCCGATGGCGCTCCTGCTCGTTTCGGCCGACCAGGTGACCAAGATCATCGCCATCCACACCTTGCGCGGCGAGCCGCCCATTATCTTCATCGGCGACCTGTTCCGCCTGCAGTTCGCATGGAACACCGGCGCTTTCCTCAGCCTCGGCAGTACGCTGCCCGACGCGTACCGCAGCCTCGTCATCACCGGTCTCAATGTCGCCATTCTCGCCGGTGTCGTGGGGTTTCTTCTGTTCAAGCGGCAGATCAACCCCGTCTTCGTCTGGGCGCTCGGCCTCATTCTCAGCGGCGGTGTCGGCAACTTGATCGACCGCATCATCTACAACGGGCGCGTGGCCG
>CAYMLC010000368.1:3719-3941 GCA_964390765.1 uncultured Nitrospirales bacterium | reverse complement strand
AACATGCGGTTGAGTGGCGGTATCGCCTCCTCGATATCCGTCACCCCCGCCAGCAAGGCGCCGAGGGGACGCAGGGTCTGGCTGCCGCTCTCGATGGCGGACACCGAGATGCGGCGAAACAGTGCAGGCAACACGATGGGCTCGCTCGCGGCGACCTCTTCGCGCGCCCGTTCGAGCGCTCTTGCGCGCGTGCTGTCCGGCGCAATCTCGTCGGCGTAGCCC
>CAYMLC010000368.1:0-3709 GCA_964390765.1 uncultured Nitrospirales bacterium | reverse complement strand
CGGTGGCCAGCAGTTCGGCAGTCGGATTACCGCTGCGGGTGAGGCGCAACAGATAGCTCAAGGCTTCCGTGTCGCCCCGGTTCGCCAGGAGGCTGGCCGCACCCACGCGCACGTTCTGGTCTTCCGCGGTACTGGCAAACAGTTCGCGCGCACGCGTGTAGGCGCGCTCGACGATTTGCTGTTCTTCCGGACCCAACTGGCGCTGCGTGTCGAGGCTGAGGCGTTCGCGTGCAATAACCTCGCCCTGCACCACCAGGCGCGCAATATCGGAATAGACATAGGCGATGCGGTGGCCCTGCTCATCGATGAGCACGAGACCATCGCTGGTGGCCTCGACGAGGCGCAGGTTCGGGTCTTCGGCGCCACTGCCGGCCAGCACAACCGTTACGGGCGTGGGCGAGCCGGCGAGTTCGCCGAGGGTTACGCCCGGCGGATCGATGGCGACCCGCTGTGCGGCACCCGTGGCCGCCACACAGCACGCGGCCAGGAAAGCTGCAAGCATGAGCCGCACGCAATCGTTGTCTCTCTTGCCCATCTTGGAAAATCCTCATATGCCGCACTGGCGCGCGGTCAGTGTAGCTCCAGTGATTCTTCCTTGATTACGCGTTCCAGATACTCGCGTGCGCTCGTGTACGACGGCACGAACGGGTTGACCAGCAGCGCTTGCAGCGCCATGTCGCGCGAACGATGGCGCACCGCTTCAATGGTCAGGCGCTCGCTCTCCTTCACGCCCTGGTACAGACCGCGCAGGAAGCGCGGGCAACTGCCCACGCGCTCGGCCTTCAGTCCGCTCGCGCTCACCTCGACCGGCACCTCGACACCGCAGCGTTCGGGCAGGTCGCGCAGCAGACTGCCCTTGTTCTTCACGCACAGGATAAGCCGCTGCGGTTGCGCACTTTCCAGCGCAAGGATAAGCGGCACGACCGACTGGTCGTACCACTGGGCATTGCGCTCACGGGTCAACTCGGGTATGTCGTGCAGATGTTCATCTTCATATAGACGCAGAATCTGGCGTTCGGCTTCATGCAGGATTTCGGCGCGAAAGCGGGCCGACGCGCGTTGCTGCTTCAAGATCTCGGCCTGGCGGAAGTAAGTGGCGCGCTGGCGCGTCGGCACCATCCGGAACAATTCGATAATGTCATAGTCCAGATTGTCGAGTGGGCGCTTTTCCAGCAGCTCGAGCAACTGCGCCATCCGGCTGCGGCCACCACTTTGCAGGTCCTGAATCCAGCCGAGGTGATTGAGCCCAATGTAGTCGAGCGTCAGGTTGGCGGCGTCTTCGGACAATACACCGGCCATCTTGTGCAGGTAGATTCCGGGCAGGTCGGTGACGCCAATGGTCTGCAGGTTGGTGTGGTGCGTGAGCGCTTCAACGACCAGCCCCATCGGATTGGTCAGGTTGATCATCAGCGCATGGGGGTTGACCGCTTCAATCGTGCGTGCCTGCTCGAGCACCACCGGCAAGGTACGCATCGCATTGGCAAAGCCGCCCGCGCCGAGTGCTTCGTGCCCCAGCATGCCGTACTTCGGCGGCAGCTTCTCATCGCGCACGCGCGCCTGCATGCCCCCGACGCGTACGTTGTTGAGCACGTACTTGGCGCCACGCGCCGCCTCTTCCAGATCGGTCGAGGGGTGTACTTCCGTGGGATAGCCGCTGCGCCGCATCAGGCGCCGGCAGAAGCCCGACACGAGGTCCAGCTTCTTGCCCGGGCGCCCGTACAGTACAACCTCGCGCACCTTGACGCTGCGAGAGATGACCGACATAAGGAACTCGGGGAGGTAGACACTGCTCCCCCCGACGATACAGATGCGGTCAATCATGCGGGGCCCGCTCTTCTTTGCCGGCTGGCGCCTGCATCCGGGTGGACATGGGCGCCCGTCCTAACTCTCGGCCACCTATCGGCATGGCCACGTTCGCGTGCGGCCGTGGCCTCCCCGGCGCGCCGTACACGGTTTCACAGCGCGCGCAACGTACCGAGTCCGTCGCTGGAAAGTCAAGAGACTACGGGTATGCGGGTACGACGCGCCGCCTGGCGGACATGTTCTCAAGCCCCAAAAAACGTTGGGTAGAGAAAGTGCAGGGCAAAAAACCGCTGGGCAAAAAAAAAGCCCGGAGCAGGGCTTTTGGCCTAACGCAGGCTCGTGGGCAAGGAGCATCGTGGGCAGGCACGTTAGGATTGGGGTGGGAGGATGCTTGAGGCAATCGGGCAACCCCCGCTCCGGGCTGGCTGGGCACGCCTAAGTCATCCTGTTCACCCCTTTTGCGTAGGCCGATGAGGCACGTGAAGCAACACGCACAGGCTGGGCCTGAGCGAGGCTGGCGAGATATGCGCGCGCCATGAGCTGGCCGTTGGCCCAGTCATGCAGCGCTTCGAGTTGCTCGCGCAATACGGCGTAGGCCGCAATACCGCGGTCCCGAACTGCTGTTTTCTTGCGCTGGTGGTTCATAGTCTCCGGCGCCAGGGCGGGTTCCGGGCCGGCCACCCGGCGGGGCGATTGCGGCGCCGCCGCCGGGAAGGCCATTAGCCTGGCTTGCTCATCCCGCGTATCGTCCTGGCTGCACCTCCTTCAGTTGTTACCAGTGAACCGTTGCTCGGTTCTGGCCAACGAGGGAGCAACCGTTGTGCCAAGGCCGCACGTATCGCGCTAAGTAGTGTGCTGTCAAGGAAGGGGTAAACAGGATGCGACCAGAGGGGTAGATTTTAGGGGCTACGGAGTTACCGATGCGTTACCCCGAGGGGCGGATAGCTACATAATGGTAGGATAGAGCGGGCCAAGCGGCGCGCTCGATGGCTCGGACTGGATTTGCGGGGCTGGGACGGGGTCGTTGAAATGAGACAACTACGTATTGTTTCGTGGGCAGGGCCACAAGATGGGGCCGCGGCGCTCTCCTTGAACCGACACACATGTAGGGTGTGCCATTATGGCGCGCTAAATGATGAGGTCGTCCGGCTCGCTTACGGGAATGGCCGCCAAATCGTCGGGGACACGCTCGGCCGGGTAGCTTTCGAGTTCGAACTGGGCCAGCGCATAGAAGGGATACTCGAAGACGGCGGCACCGCCGCTGCGGTCGATGACGGCGCCGACGCCCACCACCTCGGCGCCGCGGGCCCGCAGGTGGCCGATGGACTTCTTGATCGACCCGCCGGTGGTCACGATGTCCTCGACGACGAGTACGCGGTCGTCGGGCTTCAGGTGGAACCCGCGCTTGAGCAGCATGCTGCCGTCGGGCTCTTTCTCGGTGAAGGCTGCGCGGCAACCCAGTTGGCGCGCCGTCTCGTACGCGAGCACGATGCCGCCGGTGGCGGGGCCGACAACAAAGGTGGGGTCCGCTTCGCGGAAGTGTTCGGCGAGGGCGCTGGCGAAGGCCTCGGTATGCCGGGGATGCTGCAGCACCCGGGCGGCCTGTAGGAAGTGGCGCCCGTGCCGGCCTGAGGCATAGATGAAGTGGCCATCGAGCAGGGCGCCGGTTTCCTTGAACAGGTCGATTACGGCTTGGCCGGTCATGGTTGTAGCTCCTCGAGAATGCGTTCTACGGCTTCGGCCGGGTCGGGCGCCTGCAGGATGGGTCGGCCAACCACAATCAGGTCGGCACCTGCCTCGGCCGCTTCGGCGGGGGTCATCACGCGCTGTTGGTCCTGACGCGCTGCCCAGGCCGGGCGGATGCCCGGCGTCACGATAAGCGGCTCGGGGCCGACGGCGTCGCGCA
>CAYMLC010000367.1:0-3957 GCA_964390765.1 uncultured Nitrospirales bacterium | reverse complement strand
GGTTGCCGTCGACCGAATCGTTGGCGGTGGCGCCGGGGTCGCTGAAGGTGGTGCCAGCTTCGAGCGTCATCGGGTTCTGGCCGAGCAGGGTGAGCTGCGGGGCGGTGGTGTCGGTGACGTTGACGGTGCGGGTTGCGCTGACTTGGTTGTTGGCGCTGTCTTCGACGCGGTAGGTCAGCGTGTAGGCGCCGGGCTTCGCGGCGTCAACGCTGCCGCTTACGACGATGGCGCTGTTCAGGTTGCCGTCGACCGAATCGTTGGCGGTGGCGCCGGGGTCGCTGAAGGTGGTGCCGGCTTCGAGCGTCATCGGGTTCTGGCCGAGCAGGGTCAGGGTGGGGGCGGCCCCATCGACCACGTGGATGGTGCGGTTCAGGCTGGCCATATTGCCTGCGGTGTCGCTGACGGCATAGGTGCGCACATAGGTGCCGGGCTGTGCGGTGTCCACGCTGCCGCTTACGGCGATGGCACTGGTCAGATTGCCCTCTACATTGTCGTGCGCGCTCACGCCGGGGTCGTTGAATGCGGCGCCCGCACTGAGCGTCATGGGATTGGCGCCCGCCAGCGTCAGGACCGGTGCGGTGGTATCCACTACGTTTACGGTGCGCTGCACACTGGCGCTGTTGCCCAGGCTGTCGTTGACAGTATAGGTGCGCACATAGCTGCCGGGCTGCGCGGTGTTCACGCTGCCGCTTACGGCGATGGCGCTGGTCAGGTTGCCTTCGCGCGCATCGGTGGCCGAGGCGCCCGGGTCATTGAAGGAAGTACCGGCGCTCAGGTTCATCGGGTTGGCGCCCTGCAGCGTGAGCTGCGGCGCGCTGTTGTCGACGGTGACCGCGGTGCTGGCGCTGACGGCCGGGGCCGAGCCCCAGGCATTCGCGGCCGTGTTGGCGGCCAGCGCGATGGCGAGGGTGCCACTGCCGGTGATGTTCTGCAGGGACACGATCCGCGACGTGCTGCCGCTGCCGCTGACGGCGGCCTGTGCATTGGCCGAACCAGTTTTCACTATCTGCACGTCGGCCGGACTCAGCGAGATGCTGTCGGCGTCGGTGTAGTTAACGGTGAACTGCACCGGACCCTTGTGCGTGAGCGTAGCCGAGGCGTCGCCCAAGCTGGCGGCGGGCGGGTCGCCCTGCACCACCACTTCGATTTCATAGGCGCCGATATCCGGGGCGGCACCCTGCGGGCGGGCGCGGCCGTCGAAGTCTTGCGCAACCGCGGTGGCCATGGCCGCATCGACGGCGGGCGAGTCCGGCTGGATTCGGTAGTCGCCCGACGCGATGTCGACCAAGCGCGGATCGACACCGACGAGGTCGGTCGGGTCGTAGTGGGTGTCATTGTGCGGGTGCATGATGAGGTTGTGGCCGCCGACCACACTCGCGCCGTTGTGGGTGTGCGCCCAGTAGTTCGAGCCACCTTCGACGAAGATGTTGTTGCGCACGACGCCTTCGCTGCGGTCCTTGAAGCCGGCGGCATGGTGCATGATGTCGATGAAGGTGTTGTGCAGCACCTGCACGTTCTTCACGTATTCCTTGCAATCCACCCCCCAGGCCGCGGGGATGTCGCCGCCGCGGAAGACGTTATTGATGATGGTGATGTCGCGCACTTGCTGATGTGCCGGCGGCACGCTGTTGTCGCTCAACAGCCCTTCGAGCATCACGCCCTGCGTCATGCTGTGCACGATGTTGTTTTCGATGAGCACATTTTGCGCGCCCCAGCCATTGTTACTGAACGTCTGGAAGCCGTCGGTATGCGCGGTGCCGATTTCGCTGGCGAAGGAGCCATGGAAGTAGTTGCCGCGGAAGGTGATGTTGCTGCCGAAGAAGCGGCTGTAGTCCGCGTCGCCGCTGCCGTAGCGGATCACGCGCTCGACTTCGTTGTTCTCGACGAGGATGTCGCTGCCGTGGACGACGAAGCCGAACTGGCATTTGTATGCGCGGTTGTCGCGGATGGTGATGTTGGTCTGCCAGGGCTCTTTCCACGAGCACGAAACCGCCACGTCCTGAATGTCGTGGAAGTAGTTGTCCACGACTTCGACGTGGCTCGAGGCGACCCAGATGCCGCCGCCCTTCCAGCCCTTCGCCGTCGTGGTGATGTTGAAGCCTTCGATGCGCACGTGGTCTTCGCGCAGCTGAAAGCCGTTCATGTCTACCGAGCGGCGCGGCTCGGCCTTGAACACGATGGGCGCACCGGGCGTGCCGCCGGCGCGCAGGTCGATGCGCTCGTTGTAGGTGCCGCTGCGCACGAGCACGACGTCGCCGGCCTGTACTTCGTCGGCGGCCTTGGTGATGCTGCGAAACGGCTGGCTCGCGGTGCCCGGGTGGCTGTCGCTACCGGCTGAGGCGTCGACATACAGCGTGGCGCCCAGCGCCTGGCCGGCGCTCAGGGAAAGAATCGCGATGCAGGTGAGGACGAGGGGAAAGTGTGCGCGACGAATGGCCCATCCGTTCCGCCGGCACTGCGTGTGGTGCATGGTGAGGTCCTTCCAGTGGCATCCAAGGTTGAATGAGTTCAGGCGGGCTAGCGCGCCCGGTGTATTGGCTAAGGCATGGCTTGTGCCAATCGTCTAGAAATCTGTAAGCATCTGTCATAAATGGAGTTAAGAGGGAAGGCTACTTGGCGTGCAGCGTCAGGCGCCTGCCGGAGTGACGAACGACTGACAGCGTGACGGGAAGCGGGAAGCGCTGGAGGGGAGAGGGGCTGGGGCAGTACGCCGTCGCACAGCCGCGCTCAGAAGTAATCAGTTGACAGAATGTGCTTTACACCTATTTTCGTGGTGCTGCACAAGTAATGTCTTGCCAACATCTGCTTTTTCCGCTAGAGTCGGTTAGCCAGACGGGGCGGCGCGATCGGGGTTTACGTGCCGCGCACCAGTGGTCCAGGTGGTGTTCTTGCGCTGAGTGAGGGCGGGTGCCGGATTGGCTGTTCAGCGGTAAAGACGTCCGCATCCGGTGTGGCCGGTTTGGGCGATTGTTGGCCAGGCTACAAATGACTGAACCAATTACGGAGTCCACGCGTAGATGCGTCCCTCGCTTATAGAGGTTCTTCGATTGCATAGGCGCGCGGTTGTGCAGTGCCCGCATGCCGTGCGGTGGTTATCCTTTTCGACTGGCTGGCTTGCGCTTCTGATGCTGGCCGGTTCTTCCGCCTTGGCGGCGTCTGCTGCGCAGACGTACTACGTGGACCGCGAGGCGTCCAACGCCTCGAACTTCAACGACGGCTCGGCCGATGAACCCTGGCGCACGATTCAGCACGCGGCGGGCCAGGCACCGGCGGGGTCCACCATCGTGGTGCGTGCGGGCGATTACCCCGAACGCGTGATCGTGAACCGTGGCGGCAGCGCGGGCCAGCCGATGACCTTTCGCGCCGAGCCCGCGCGCGCGGTCGAAATGCGCGGCTTTCGGGTAGAAGCCGACCACGTGCACGTTGAAGGTTTCTCGATATCGACCAACGCCAACGGTTGGGAAGGCGGCGGCGTGTGGGTGGACGGCGACAACGTGGCGGTGGTGAACAACTACTTCGAGGGCATTCCCGATGCTGCGGTGCATTGCAGTTGGCAGGAGCCCTGGCACCGCAACCTGCTGATTCGCGACAACCGCGCGTACCGGTGCCAGTTCGGCTTTGTGGTGCACGGCACGAACATTCTGGTCGAGAACAACGAAGTCGAGCGCGTGGTGAAGTGGGGCGATGGTGACAGCGACTACAGCCGCTTCTTCGGCGACGACATCACGATTCGGGGCAACCACTTTCATGGGGCGCGCCCGGAAGAGATCGGCACGGCCCACACCGATGGTTTCCAGACGTTCAGCAACAACGGCTGGGGCGCGCGCAATGTGCTGATCGAGGGCAACACGGTGCACAGCATGACGCAGGGCGTGGTGCTCGAGGGGCACCTGCCGCCGATTCCCGGGGTCGAGGTGCGCGACAACGCGACCGCAGGGCCCTCGGCCGGCGGCGGCG
>CAYMLC010000366.1:0-3964 GCA_964390765.1 uncultured Nitrospirales bacterium | reverse complement strand
ATTCTTCGGGCGAGAGCACTTCGGCCGGCATGCGCTTTTGAAACTTGACCGCCGGCACTTCGCAGAAGGTGGCCGCGCTGTGTACCAGGCGGCGCGCATGTTCGAAGTCACCGCAGTGGTTGCAGCCGATTTCAGCCACCAGATACGGCGCGGCGTGCGGGGCGTCGTGCGCGTTGGCCGGCGCCGTGCGGTCCATGCCTGCGGTCTCCCTGAAAAACCCATGTGCGGTGCAAACGCCGGACGTTACGCCAGCGGCCGCGCTTGCGTCAAGCGGCGGGCGCGGCCCAGCGTGTGCTAGGCTTTCGGGGCCTGGCGGCACTGCGGCGGCGCCGCTGCGACTGGGCGCAATCGGGCGCGCTGCGCCGCACCACCACCGCGGACCCTGGCACCATGAAGCGGCTGATTCTGGGCAATGGCCCCTGGCAATTGATAATGGCGGCGGCCGCCGGGCGGCAGGCCGGCCCAGACGCCGCGGGCAATGGCACCGACACGGTGGGCCTCTACGCGATGCAGCCCGGTAGCGCCATTGGCCAGACGGCGCAGCATTTCGCCGAGGTCCTGTTTCCCGAGGCGCGCTGCCTCTGGCTCAACGAGCAGCTCGACCCGCCCATTGGAAGCCGCGCGGAATTGGCCGCCCGCTGCGAGGCGCTCTATGACGCCATGGGCACGCGCGAGGCCGCCGAGGTCTGGCTGAGCAAACTGTTTGCGCCCGCGGAGAAGTGCGTGCTGGCGGCCTATCCAGCCGCGGCGCTGCAACTCTACGAGGAGGGGCTGCACTTCTATGTGCCGCAGCCCTGCCCGCCGGCGTGTGACTGGCGCGAGGCAGGCGCGCCACACCTGTGGCCGCGCATCGTGCGCGCGGGCGTGCGGCCACGCCGTTGGCCCGTGCGGCACATCGCGATGAACGGCCTTTATCCGCCGCACCTCGCGCGCGTGGCGGGCGTGTGGCAGTCGCCCGCGGAAGACGTGCGGCTGCCGGGTCACCTGGCGCGGATGCCGGCCCGGCGCGTCTCCCGCGAGACGCTGCTGGGCGTGCTCGATGCGCTGGCGTGCCCCGTGCCCGACTTGCCCGATGAGCCGCCGCGCCTGCTGGTACTGGGGCAGTGCTTCTACCGCTATGGCATCCTGCCGTGGCAAGCGGAAGCGGCCTTCTACGAACGCAGCGTTGGCCGCATACTGGCGCGCGGATACCGCGTCTGGTGGAAGGAACACCCCCGCACCGAACACGCCTTTCTGCCCGCGCTGCAAGAGGCGTTCGACACCGGGCGCGTGCGCGCCTTTCCGCTCGAAGCGCCCTGGCCGGTCGAGCTGGCCGCCACAAGGATGCCGCTGGCTGGCTGCGCCGCGGTCAGCTCGAGCGCACTGTTCTACCTGCGCGACCTCTTTGGCCTGCCGACCTATACCATGGCCGAGCCCACGTTGACGCGACGTATCCGCTACCGCGATATGCAGGCGGTTATCCGGCTTACCGTGGATTGCATCCCGCCGCTGTCCGCCTTGGAGGCGTCGCGCGATGATTAGCGTCGTCGTGTGTACGTACAACCGCGCCGCATTGTTGCGCGAAATGCTCGGCTCGTTCTATGCCCAGGATTTGTATGAGACGCCGTTCGAGTTGCTCGTTGTGGACAACGCCAGCACCGACGATACCGCCGAGGTGGTGCAGGGATTTGCCGCGCGGCCCGGCTTCCGCCCGGTGTACGAGGCGGAGCAGGGGTTGTCGGCCGCGCGCAACCGTGGCATACGTGAAGCACGGGGCGACATTATCGCCATGCTCGACGACGACGTGCTGGTGGACGCACAGTGGCTGCGCCATCTGGCGCGCAGCTTCGCAGAGAGCGGTGCCGACGTTGTGGGCGGGCGCAGCTATCTCGTGCTGCGCGGCGACCCGCCTCCATGGTTCGGCCCCGATTTTCGCGGCTATCTCTCCGAAGTCGATCACGGCCCCACGCGCCGCGACGCGGGCGATGGCCGCTACCTGTTCGGACTCAACATCGCCTTTCGCCGCAGCGCCATCGAGGAGGCGGGCGGCTTCGACCGCGGGCTGGGGCGGCGCGGCGCACAATTGCTCTGTGGCGAAGAGCGCAGGTTGTGCGCGGCCATTGCGGCGCGCGGCGGGCGCCTCATTTACGAGCCCGACGCGGTCGTGGGTCATATCGTGCTGCCGGAGCGCCTGGAGTGGGACTACTTCGTGCGCCTCTGCCACGGCGCCGGTGTCAGCCGGGCCGCGCTCGATGCACCCGCGGGCTTCGGCGTGCGCGTCCTGCGCCTGGCCGAGACCAGTGCCAAGTGGCTGCTCTATGCCGCACTGTCTTTGCCGGCGCGGCTGCTTGGCGTGCAGCGCTATCCCTGGCGCGCACTGCGTTGCCGGCGGGTGCGCATCGAAGCGCTATGGGGCGGACGCTGGCGTGCCCTCGTTCAGGGCGCGGATCGCACAGACGTGCGCCAATAGCGCGGGCACGCTCTCGAGCCGGATCGAGTTGGCGCCGTCGCAGCGGGCCTGGTCGGGCTCGGGGTAGACCTCGGTGAACAGACCATCGATACCATAGGCCGCGGCCGCGCGCGCCAGCGGCGCCACGTATTCGCGCTGTCCGCTCGAGGCGCCGCCGCGTGAGGGTATCTGCACGGAGTGGGTGGCGTCGAAGATGACCGGGCAACCCAGGGCGCGCAGCGTGCTGAACGCGCGGAAGTCCACCACCAGGTTGTGGTAGCCCATGCAGGTGCCGCGCTCGGTCAGCCAGATGTCGTCGTTACCCGACTGGCGCACCTTGTCGACCACATAGCGCATGTCTTCGGGCGCAACGAACTGGCCCTTCTTGATGTTCACCGTGCGGCCGGTCTGTGCCGCGGCGCGCAAGAGGTCGGTCTGGCGGCACAGGAACGCTGGAATCTGAATGATGTCGAGCACCTCGGCCGCGGGCCCGACCTGGGTGATGTCGTGTACATCGCTCAGCACCGGCACGCCGAGTTCTTGCTTCACCGCACGCAACATGTCGAGCCCCGCCTCGAGCCCGGGGCCGCGGTACGCATCGAGCGAGGTGCGGTTGGCCTTGTCATAGCTGGCCTTGAATACAAAGTGCACGCCCTGCGCTGCCGCGTATTGCTGCAGCGTGCGGCCAATATCGATGGCCAGTTCGGCGCTCTCGAGTACGCAGGGGCCGGCGATATAGAGGAGCGGTGGCATGGCGCATTCTCCGCCTTGGGTTCGGCTCAGGTGATGCCTGCGCGCAGTAGGTCGTGCATGTGCAACAGGCCGATCGGCTTGCCCGCATCGTCGAGCACGGGCAGGCTGGTGATGAGGCTCTCTTCCATCAGGCGCAGCGCATCGACCGCCAGCTTCTCCGGCGCGATAATGCGCGGGCGCCGCGTCATCACGGCACGCACCGGCAGACTCAAGGGCATATCGTCGCGCTCGAAGAGGCGCCGCAGGTCGCCGTCGGTCAACAGGCCCACCATCAGGCCGGCCTCATCGACCACCGTGGTTACGCCCAGCCGCTTGGATGATATCTCGTAGATGGCATCGCGCACGGCCACTTCCTGGTGTACCACCGGTAACTGGCTTTCCCGGTGCATCAGCGATTCCACCGTGCACAACAGGCGCCGGCCCAGGCTGCCACCCGGATGAAAGCGCGCGTAGTCATTGGCCGAGAAGTCGCGCTTGGCCATCAGCTCGGCCGCCAGCGCATCGCCCACGGCAAGCATCACGCTGGTGCTGGCGGTCGGGGCGGTATTCAGCGGGTCCGATTCGCGCGGTACGCGCGTGTTGATTACGGCATCCGCGGCGCGCGCCAGCGTCGATGCCGGCTGCCCGGTTACCGCTACCACCTGTATGCGCATCTGCTTGAGCAGCGGCAACAACTCCACGACTTCGACCGTTTCGCCACTGTTGGAAAGGACGAGCAGCACGTCTTCCGGCGTCAGCAGGCCGAGGTCGCCGTGAATCGCTTCGGCCGGATGCATGAAGGCC
>CAYMLC010000365.1:1116-3970 GCA_964390765.1 uncultured Nitrospirales bacterium | reverse complement strand
GTTCTTCACAGCACCGCCATGACGGTGTTGCTGGGTTCGCCTTCACCGGCCTTGTTGACGGTGATGACGCGGTATTCCCATTCTTTGCCGCGCGCCTGATTGTGGAGCGTGGCCTCGGTATCCATCGCCATGCCCGCGTCGGTCCATGGACCTTCGGGACGCTGGCGGCGTTGTATCTTGTAGGCGGCGACTTTGCCGCCGTCGGCGGGCGCTTTCCAGTCGAGGAAAATCCAGCCTTCGCCTTCGCGTGGGGCTTCGAGGAGCCGGGCTTGTCCGGGCGCTTGCAGCGATGTGGGCGCTTTGCGTCCGCCCCAGCCGAGGAGCTTCAGCTTGTCGTCGTCCATGTCGACGGTGTTCTCGGCGTAGCGAAGGTCTTCCTTCATCTTGTCGGTGAGATTCTGGAAGGCGAGTTCCTTGTCCGTGGTGGCTTGCAGGGCGGCGGCCTGGGCGGCGACGGCGGCCTCGCGCGCGGCGATGGCGGCGTCGAAAGCGGTCTGGAGGTCCGCCGGTATGACCGGCGGGGCGGGGTAGATGGCCGCGTTGTTGGTCAGGCCCGTGATGATGGATTCACCGAGCCCCAGAATCTCCGTTTCTCGAATCGGGAACTGCGCCATAGCTGTAAACTCCTGTCCGCTTTGCACTTAACCTATCACAAAACTCCTCCGGGGCTTGGCCCCGATGCCTTCATTCGCCTCAAATCAAGCTTCATCTACCTCAGATTAAGCTTCATCTGTCGTAAATCAAGCTTCATTTGCCTCGGATGAAGCTTCATCCAGGGCGGATTCAACTTCATGCGCCAAGGATACGGCTTCATCTACCGTGACTCAAGCTTCATCCGGGCCGGATAAAGCCTCATCTGCTTCGGATGCGCCTTCATCCGCGAGGCATCAAATGTGATCCGATTCAACTGAATCCGTTCTTTCGCCGTCTGTGGCGTCCCTCGCAACGCTGCCGCGATAACGTAGACCCCATAACGCGGCGCATCGCCTTTGCCTCATTGCGCTCCTCATGACTGTACTGCATGTCAGAGATGCGTAAAGAGGTACCTGCAATCTGCTACGGGGAATCCCTGAAAATCAAATTTTGCGCCGTTCGTGTCCGCGTTTTGCCGGGCGGGCCGGGATAGGCCCCGACAGTTTCGGGATTGCTCCGGTAAGTAACCTCCACCATTTCTTTCCTCGTGCCATCACTCGATGACACGTCGTACTTGGCGAGCGCGTGCCTTTTTAGCTTTGGCCGGCGACGGGGTCAAGGCGAAAGCGGAAAGCGCGAAGTGGGATTCGCCAGGAACCTGCAACGTCTTGTGGGGGGAACACCGAAGCTGCCAGAACATGGATGGATAGCCGGTCGGCACGCTGGGTGTTCTGGGCGCGGAGCCCATAAGAACGCGCCTTCCCATCTAAAGCAAGACGACCAGAAAAGAACTGACTGGGCGAATGATGTGCGTCGGTTTGTCGCCTGCCGCTACGACTTGCTCACCACGCGGCGCTCGCGCGCGTAGTCGCCCAGCTTGCCGCGCAGCAGTTTGCGGCCGCGGTAGAGGCGCGACATGACGGTGCCCAGCGGGCAGCCCATCGCCTCGGCGATTTCCTTGTAGGACTTGTCTTCCAGGTCGGCCATGATGACGGCCTGGCGAAAGTCGTCGGGCAGGGATTCAATCGCTTCCTTGACCTCGTCGTCGAGCAACTCGAGCAGGTCTTCCCGGCTGCCCTCTCGCGGTTCAAAGCTGACCTCCGGGTCGGGGGCGTTGTCGGTGGCGGGTTCGGTGCCGCTGAGTTCGACAAAGGTCGGACGCCGCACCTTACGCCGGTACTCGTTGATGAACGTATTGCGCAGGATCGTGAGCAGCCACGCCTTGATGTACGTGCCTTCCTTGAACTTGTCGTGGAAGCGCAGGGCCTTGACCAGGGTGTTCTGAGTCAGATCCTGTGCGTCTGCGGCGTTGCGCGTGAGGCGCAGGGCCACGGCGTACATCATGTCCATATGCTCGAGAACCAGCTCTTCGAACTCTTCCGAGCGCAGGGGCTTATTTTCTTTCTTGACGGCGGTCACATGTTCCCTTCGACGGGAAACCTGGCACCCGTGGGAAGCTGCGCGACACGTTGCGCGACGGGCACCGAAGCGTTCCCGTACTGTAGCAATTGCCAACCGGGACGGTCAACGCATCATCTGGCCGGTCTGGACCAGTCCGCCCCAAATCCTCGTTATAACAAACGAAGCCGAATCTTCAAACGTTAACCTCTAGATTAGACACGATCCAAAGAAGCAGTGTTCCCTGCACGCATGCGCATCTCAGCCGCCGGCGGCGCGCACAAAGCGCCGGGCCGCCTTGGCCAGCATAACATTTTCGGCCGCAGTCAGTTGGGGGTCTGCTGCCAAGATGGCGGCCGCATCGCTGCGCGCGCACTCGAGCCAGTGCGCGTCGCGCGCGAGGTCTGCCAGGCGCAAGTCGTTCAGGCCCGCCTGGCGCACACCGGCGAATTCGCCAGGGCCACGTTGGCGCAGGTCGGCCTCGGCAATGGCGAAGCCGTCGGTGGTATCGCATAGCGTCTGCAGGCGCGTGCGGGCGTCTTCGGTAGTCGGCGTACCCAGCAGAAAGCAGTGTGCGGGTGCCTGGCCGCGCCCGACACGGCCGCGTAGCTGGTGCAACTGCGTGAGCCCGAACTGGGGCGCGTCTTCAATGACCATGATGGTGGCGGCGGGAACGTCCACCCCCACCTCGACAACCGTCGTGCTGAGCAGCACGGCAATCTCGCCGGCGGCGAAGCGCGCGAGGATATCGGCCTTTTCGGCGGGGTCGAGCTGGCCGTGCAGCAGGGCACAGGCGGTGCCGGACAGAGGCCCCTGCACCAGG
>CAYMLC010000365.1:0-1106 GCA_964390765.1 uncultured Nitrospirales bacterium | reverse complement strand
GCGCCTTCACATCCGACGGCGCCACCAGCGGGCAGATGATGTAGGCCTGATGCCCGGCGGCGGCCTGTTCGGCCACAAACCGGTAGCAGTCCTGTACCTTGCGGGCGGGCACGCGGCTGGTCTGTACGGGTTGGCGGCCCGGTGGCAGGGCATCGATAACGCTGATGTCGAGCGCGCCGTAGACACTCAGCGCGAGGGTGCGCGGAATCGGGGTGGCCGACATCTGCAGCAGGTCGGGTGCGGCGCCCTTGTCGCGCATGCGTTCGCGCTGCGACACGCCGAAGCGGTGCTGTTCGTCGATGACGACGAGTCCGAGATGGCGGAAGCGGGTGGCCTCTTGAAAGAGCGCCTGCGTGCCGACCACCACATCGGCAGCACCGGCGGCGATCTCGCGGCGAATCGCGGCAGCGCTGCGCAGGGCGCCGGTCAGCAGCGTCACGCGCACACCGGCCGGGGTGAGGAACTGGTTCAGGTTGCGGTAATGCTGCTCGGCCAGCACTTCTGTGGGCGCCATAAAGGCGGTCTGCGTGCCGCTGTCGGCGGCGGCGGCGGCGGCCAGCATGGCCACCACAGTCTTGCCACAGCCGACGTCGCCCTGCACCAGCCGCGCCATGGGCGCCGGCGCCGCCATGTCACGCAGCACTTCATCGGCAACGCGCGCCTGGGCGGCCGTCAGCGTGAAGGGCAGGCCGTCGCGCAAGGCACGCAGGCGTGGCCCATCCATTCGGTGGGCGCGCCCCGTTCGGGCCCCGGCCGCGGCACGCGCCTGCAAGAGCGCCAGTTGCATGGCCAGCAGTTCTTCGTAGACAAAGCGGGCACGGGCAGCTTCGGCCGCCTGCTTCGCATCGGGAAAATGAATGGTGGGCAACGCTTCCGCCAGATGGGGAAAACCATAGCGCGCGCGCAGATGGGCGGGCAGCGTATCGGGCGGCAGATCTTCGAGGCCCTCGAGGGCCAGCGCGACCCAGCGCCGCAGCATGCGCTGAGTGACTTTCTCGGTCAGCGGATAGAGCGGTACCACGCGCCCGGTGTGCAAGCGGGCGTCTTCGGCCTCTTCGTCCACCACCTCATAATCGGGACTGCGCAGGCAGGGCCCCTGGTACTCT
>CAYMLC010000364.1:0-3972 GCA_964390765.1 uncultured Nitrospirales bacterium | reverse complement strand
CGACGCGCACGCGGGCTTCATGCAGGCGGCGGAGGTGGAGGCCATCGGCGACGGCGAACTGGTGCCGTGGTTGCGCGAGCACATCGCGGCGTATGCCGACGAGCACCTGCGCGTGGCCGGTGTTTCGGACTTTGATGCCGACCGGCACTGGATGGAAGGCGACATCCTGCTCAATGCCATGGGCCTGGCGTGGCGCATCCAGCGTGCGCGCAAGAAAGCGGCCAGCAGCTAAACGACCGCTGTCTCCGCTTCCGCCGCGGCGGTGGGCGCTACGTGCGTCACACGATTGCGGCCCGCCCCTTTCGAGGCGTATAGCGCTTCGTCGGCCCGCGCGATGGCGGCCTCGAGCGGCTCGTGTCCGTCGCACACGGTCACACCGAGACTGATGGTCACGCGATGCCCTGCATCCGTAGGGGTATTGGCAATACAGGCGCGCAGTTTCTCAGCGGTTTCCTTCGCGCGCAGGAGCGAGGTGGCGGGTGCGATGACCAGAAACTCCTCGCCGCCCCAGCGCACCACATAATCCGTCGCGCGCGTGGCCAGGCGCAGGGAAGCCGCAACGTGCTTCAGCACTTCGTCGCCCGTCGCATGGCCATAGGTGTCGTTGAACTTCTTGAAGTGGTCGACATCGAGGATGATGCACCCGATGGGCGTGTGCTCGCGCGTAGCGCGCGCCGCTTCGACCTGGGCGATGCGCGTAAAGGCGGTGCGGTTGTACACCTCCGTCAGCTTGTCGTGCGTGGCCGTATGCTCGAGTTCGGCGTTGAGCTGTTCGAGTGCGGCCTGCTCGCGCGTGATGGTCTGGGTCATTGGCCGGAAGATGAGGCCCCCGACCAGTGCCAGCATGACCACGACCGACAGCGTGCCGCCGCCGCCGAGCATCAGCGCCGTGGCGATGCGCTCTTCACTCTCTGCCTGGTGCACCGCCATGACCCGGGCGATGGCTTCCATAATGCGGGCGGGCATTTCCTCGAGTACGTGCAAGGCGTGCGGGTGGGCCGCGTGTATGTCCTCTTCCGCTTCAAGGCGCAACAGTTCCTGCACATCCGCGAAGTATGCGGTGATGAGGTGGTGCAGGCCGTCCTCTTCGTTGAAGTAGGCATGCGCGACATCGGCATCGCCCAGCCCGGGCAGGTGGTCGGCTTCACCCGACACGATCAGGTCGTGGTGGGCGTCCATCGCGGCGAGCCGCGCCAGCACCGCGGTACGCGCGTCGGCCCTGTTCTCCGGGTGCTCGTGGGTAACATATTCGCGTGCCTGCGTGGATATGTGGTGCGCGTGCGCCTTATGCTCGCTCAGGTGGCTCGTCGCGTTGTGATGGGTAAAGATGTGGTGCAGGGTCGTGTACATCACGCCGTAGGCGGCACAGGCGGTGGCCCCCACGATGATGAGGGCGGCCGCGTAGCGCACCGTGAGCGCGCGTGTCGAGACGGCGGTCCCGGCGAACATGGCATATCCTCCCACGCATGCGTCTCTTCACCTGTACCACAACTTGGGCGATATTGCGCTGGGGTCGCGGTGGGCACGGCACGGGCGTGCCGGGCCGGCGCACGGCTGGGTGGGCGCGAAACTGAGCGGGCGCGGGGCTAGGCGGCGGCGGCGGCGGCCGTAGGAATACCCGTGAGGCCGTGGTAGCGGCAGGTGTAGCCGCCAGGATGCATACGCCACACGCGAAAGCCACGCAGCGTACCGTCGTAATTGAAGCTCGTCGACGCAGTCGACACCTGGTGCACGCCTTCGAGGCGCACCTCGAGATTGCGGTGAATATGGCCGGTCAAGTACGCGGTGACCCCGTGACGGCGGAAACGTGCCAGCAGGTCGCGGCGCACCTCAAGGGGCAGGTTGTAGTACTCGTGCTCTTCATTGGGGTCGTCGGTGAACAGGGGCACATGCCCGACCACGAAGGCGCGTTCGCCCGCACGCACGGCATCGGCCAGCATCGCGTCCAGCCATTCGGACTGCCGGTTGGTCTCGCCGGGCAGCGGCGCCTTGAACAGTTGTGTGTTCATCAGCACGAAGCGACAGCCCTTCCAGCGCAGCACCTGCTGGTCCCGGCCCACCGTGCGGCGCCAGCGGCGCAGCGTCTCGGGCGTGGGCACGTTGCCCACGTCGTGGTTGCCGGGCACACAGAAGCTCGGCACGCGCAGCGCATTGCGCACGCGCTGCACGTGCGCCAACACCTTCTCGTCGGCCACGGCATGCGTCAGGTCGCCACAGATGAGCACGAAGTCCGCGTCCATCGCATTGATTTCGGCGACCGCCATCTCGAAGGCACGCGCGTCGTCCTCGTAGCCGCCGAAGCCGAATTGCGGGTCAGACAGCTGTACAAAGCTGAAGTTCAAGGGAGTCCTTGCTGCACCCATGTCCAGGTGCTGTCGAAGTCGAAAGAATGCCTGTTGACACACTACCGAAGGGTGGGGCGCACACGTTCCAGAAATGTTAGGGGTGGGCTAGCAGTGGGCTAGCTGGGAAAGCAGTTGACCGGCGCGCGTTATTCGCCGACCGCGACCTTGTAGCCGTTGTCGAGAAAACGCGCCCAGCTGGCCAGTTCTGCCCGGGGCACGTGCGTGCCGAAGCGCGGCAGCCAGCGTGGCGCTTCCGGGCGCCGCAACAAGGGCATATTGGCCTCGTCCGGCGTGCGGTTGCCCTTGCGCACGTTGCAGGCCTTGCAGGCCAGTACCAGGTTGTCCCACGTATCCTTGCCCCCGCGCGAGCGCGGCATCACATGGTCGAGGGTCAGTTCCTGTTTGCTGAACAGGCGCGCGCAATACTGGCACTGGTGCCGGTCGCGCGCGAAGATGTTGCGGCGGGTGAAGGGGACTTCGCGGCGGATGAAGCCGTTGAAGGCGCGCAGAATGATGACTTCGGGGAGGCGGATGGCGAGGTGGGTGGTGTGCACGCAGCGGTGGCCATTGGCGGGGGGGGCATGCGTGGAGAGCATACACCAGGTGTCAAAGTCGTACAGCGAGTAGTCTTCGGGGTGGACCACCTGCGCGTCGCCGGTGTAGAGCAAGCACAGGGCTCGCCTAACCGGGGTTACATTGACCGCAACCCACGACCGGTTCAGGACGAGCACGTGCGTATCGAGCATGCGTGTCTCCGCGCCGTAGCGTTCGTTCGGGCGGAGTATACGGGCCACCCCGGAGGCAGTCAACCGTTTCCACCGCGCGTTGTGACTTTACTTATAGGGCTATTGTTCGCGCGGAGTTAGCGGCGTCCTGGTTCTCGCCTTATACTCCGGCCATGCCGAACGATACGCCTCATGAAGCCCCGATTCCGCTGCTGGTCCTGCTGGGGCCGACGGCCTCGGGCAAGACGCAGCTGGCGGTGCAGCTGGCGCGGCGATTCGGCGCGGAAATCGTGAGCGCCGATGCACGTCAGGTCTACCGCGAGCTCGAGCTGGGCGCGGGCAAGGATCGGGAGGAGTATGTGCGCGGTGGCGCGCCGGTAACGGCGCACCTGATCGACGTGGCCACGCTGGACACCGAGTACCACCTGTTCGCATACCAGCGCGATTGCTACGCGGTGCTGCGTACACTGGCCGGACGGCAGGTGCTTCCCATTCTCTGTGGCGGCACTGGCCTGTATCTCGAGGCCGTGCTCGATGCCTACCCGCTGGTCGAGGCGCCGGAAGACCCTGCATTGCGCGCGCGGCTCGCCGCCCTTTCCGACGACGAACTGGCCGCACAGCTTGCGCGGTATCCACAGCCGCAGCACAACACCACCGACCTGAAGGACCGCGCACGCACGATTCGCGCGATCGAGATTGCCGCGTACAGCCAGACGCATCCGCCCGCGCCCGCCCCGCCGTTGCGCCCCGTCGTGCTGGGTGTTTCCTCGCCGCCCGAGGTGCTGCGTGAACGTATCGCCGCGCGCCTGCGCACGCGCATGCAGGCGGGCCTGGTCGAGGAAGTGGCCCAGTTGCATGCGGCCGGCCACCCCTGGGAACGGCTGGAGCGGCTGGGGCTGGAG
>CAYMLC010000363.1:0-3981 GCA_964390765.1 uncultured Nitrospirales bacterium | reverse complement strand
TGTTCGCCCCAGGTGCGCATGCGGCGGGTGGAGGTTCAGGCGCCGTGCGCGACGGCCGTCACGGGCGCCGGTTCCATTGGAGGCGTTGTGTCGGCAGGTGGCCTATCCTGCCAGCCGCCGCCCAGCGCGCGATACAGCTCGACCAGGTTGCGCAGTACCTGGCCGCGGCTGGCGGCGTGCTGGTCCTGCACACTGGTGAGCGAACGCTGCAGGTCGAGCACGTTCTGGAAATCGACCAGGCCCGCCAGATAAAGCACGTTCACCTGCTCGACGCTCAGCTGCGCCGCGCGTACGGCCGCGCGCAGTTCCCGCTCGCGCTCCACTTCGCGGCCGTAGGCGGCGAGGGCGCTCTCGACTTCTTCGATGGCCGTGAGCACGGTCTGTTCGTAGACGAGGCGCGATTCTTCCGTGAGCGCCTCCTCGAGCGCGATGCGCGCCCGCAGACCGCCACCCTCGAAAAGCCGCCAGGTGAACTGTGGCCCGATGTTGTAGACGAAGTTGTTGCGATCGAAGACGTTGTCGAAGCGCGTGGCGTCCAGCGTCAGCGTGCCGGCCAGCGAGAAGGTGGGGTACAACTCCGCCTGCGCAATGCCGATACGTGCGGTCTGCGATGCGAGGCGGCGTTCGGCGGCGCGCACGTCGGGGCGTTGGCGGAGGGCTTCAGCCGGCACGCGCAACGCGGCCACGTCGAAGGCTTCGGGCAAGGGCTCGGGCGCCAGCCGCGCCATGAGGGCGGCGTCGGGTGTGGTGCCCAGCAGGAGCGCGAGTGCGGTGATGCGCTGTTCCAGTTGCCCTTGCAACGACGGCACGAGTGCGCGCGTATTGGCCAGGTTCAATTCGGCCTGCCGCACATCGATTTGCGGCTCGAGCCCCGCTTCGAAACGGTTGCGCGTGAGTTCGAGCGTTTCCTCCTGCAGCGTCCGGTTCAGCTCGGCGAGGGCCAGCCGCTCCTGCAGCGTTCGGATATCGAAGTAGATGCCGGCGACCTGCGCCAGCACGAGCACCAGCACGTCGCGGTAGGCTTCCATGCTGGCCTCGAGACTGGCTTCCGCCGACTCCACATTGCGCGCGATCCGCCCCCAGAAATCAGGCTCCCACGCGGCGTTCCACCCGTAGCTGTGGAACTCGCCCGACAGCCCGGGCTCTTCCTGGTCGCTCGCACTCAACAGCAGGCGCAGGGCGTCGGTGGGCGAACCCGCGGCAAGGATGCCCTGGATGGTCTGCAGGCCGGACGGCGACGGGCGCGATGGCACGAAGTCGCGGCTTTGGCGTGTAAGTTTGGAGGCTCCCGTGGCTGTAAGGCGCGGCAGCGTCACACCCTGGGTGATGCCCAACTGTGCCCGGGCCACCAGCACGCGCGCGGCTGCGGCGGCTAGCGAGCGGTTGTTGTCGTGTGCCTCTTCGATCAGCCCCGCGAGTATGGGGTCATCGAAGGTCTGCCACCAGGTTTGCAGCGGCGCTTCGCCCGCCTCGAGGCCTGCCGTGGTGGCCATGTACCAGGCATCAGGCAGCTGCGTCTCGGGGGCGTCATAGTCGGGCCCTACGGTCGTGCAGCCGCTGAGCACGGCACCGGTCAAGCACACGGCGGCAAAGAGGTGAGCGGTCGTTCGCATCGCTGCTACCTACGGCGGTTGGTCTTCAGGGGCTCCGCGCGCGCGTCACGCGCAATGGACAGCATAGGCGATGGCGTGCTGGAATGGCCACTTCGATGCGTGGCGTGCATTGGTCGTGCGTGTCTTTCAATCTGTATAACGGTATGCCATACTCGCCAAGGAAGTGGGGCTTTGGTCCGTGCATACAGGCACGGTGTCCGGTGGCGGTTGAGGTGGCGCCTTGAAGCATTCGTCAGAGGGTTATGTAATGAAGTTCGGGTGGGGCAGGGCGCGCGCGCGTTATGCGCGTTTCGGGTTGGTCCTTGCCGCTTTGGCCGCGCTGCCGCACTGCGCCGCGCCGCCTCCTGCACCTGCTGCGCCGCCGCCGCCTGTAACGGTGGCGAAGCCGGAAGTGCGCGATGTGGTCGAATACCGCGTCTTCCCCGGCAACACGCGCGAAGAAGCCGGCGTCGAAGTGCGCGCACGCGTCACGGGCACCCTCGAATCCAAGCATTTCACCGAGGCCAGTTTCGTGGATTCGGGTCAGTTGCTCTATACCATCGAGCGCGCTCCCTACGAGGCGGCTGTCGACCAGGCCAAGGCGGCACTGGCCACAGCGCAGGCCGACGCGCAGCGTGCGCGTGCTGACCTGGGACGTGTCGAGTTTGCCGCGCGCGCGAATGCGGTGAGCGAACAGGACATCGACCTGGCGCGGGCGAACGTGGCCAAGGCCGAAGCGGCAGTGGAGACGGCAGAGGCCGGCCTGCGTGTGGCCGAGCTGGACCTGGCCTATACGGAAGTGAAGGCGCCGATTGCCGGTCGCATCGGTGAAGATCTTATCGGTGTGGGCAATGTGGTTGGTATGGGAGAGCGTAGTGTACTGGCCACCATCCGAGACCCTGACCCGCTGTATGTAGATTTTGATATGCCTGAGAGCGCATTGCTCCGGTTCATTCAGACCAGGGATGTGCGGCCGGATAGGCCCCAACCCGGTCAGGCACCGGTGGCGGTGGGCACGCAAATCGACGATGGCTACCCCTACGCAGGGGGCATCGACTTCATCGAGAACACGGTCGACCCGAGCACCGGCACGATTCGGGTGCGGGCGCGCGTACCCAATCCCGACCTGGACCTGTTGCCTGGCCTCTATGTTCAGGTGCAGGTGCCGGTCAATGAGTTGGCTGGTGCCATCTTGATCGACGGGCGGGCGGTAGGGCGCGACTTTGGGGGCAGCTTCCTCTACGTCGTCGATGCGCAGAACATTGTTGCGCAGCGCTACATCGAGTTGGGGCCCCAGCAAAACGATGGCAGCATCGTGGTCTTGAGCGGCTTGTCCGCCGATGAGACCTATATTACCGAGGGGCTGCTGCGCGTTCGCCCTGGCGCCCCGGTTACGCCTGCGGGTGCGACAACTGCCGCCGCGCCCGAGGCCTAGCGCGTGGGCGGCTTCAGCAGATTTTTTATTCACCGACCCGTCTTCGCCCTGGTCATTTCGATCTTAATTGTGCTGGTCGGCGCTATATCCATCCCCTTCCTGCCCGTAGCCAGTATGCCGAATCTGGCGCCGCCGACCGTCTCCATCTCCGCTACTTTCCCGGGTGCCAGTGCCATCGTTACGGAAGAGTCGGTCACGCAGTTAATCGAGGCTGAAGTCAACGGCGTTGAAGACATGATCTACATGTCTTCAGGCAGTACGAGTGCCGGCAGTAGTTCGGTCACGGTGTCGTTTGAAGTCGGCACCGACGTTGACCTCGCCACTGTGTTTACACAGAACCGCGTGGCCCGCGCCGAGCCGCGGCTGCCAGACGAAGTGAAGCGCCAGGGTGTGACCGTGAAAAAGCAGACGACCGACATGGTCATGCTGCTGGTGGTCTATTCCCCCGATGATTCGCTCGACATCGTCTCCACGAGCAACTATGTGTCGACCCAGATTACCGACCAGTTGGCGCGTGTCAATGGGGTGAGCCAAGTGACCGCCTTCGGCTCCAAAGACCTGAGCATGCGCGTGTGGCTCGACCCCGGTTTGCTGAAGGCGCGTGGCTTGACGGCCACCGATGTGATGGCCGCGCTGCGCGAGCAGAACGTGCAAGTGGCCGCGGGCAAGCTGGGTGAGCAGCCGAACAACCCGAATCTGCCCTTCGAGTTCAGCGTCTCGACACAGGGGCGGCTGGTGGAGTCCGAGGAATTCGAGAGCATCATCCTGAAGCGCGGCACCGATGGCAGCCTGCTGTACCTGCGCGATGTTGCCCGGGTTGAGTATGGCGCTTCGGCCTACTACTGGTACTGCAACTACGATGGCCGGCCCGCCGTCGGACTGGGTATCTACCAGGCGCCGGGCTCGAACGCGCTGCAGGTGGCGGAGGATATACGCGCCACGATGGCGGAATTG
>CAYMLC010000362.1:349-3990 GCA_964390765.1 uncultured Nitrospirales bacterium | reverse complement strand
CGGCACGGCATCGGGCAGGAGAAAGGAGCGCGGCGACAGGGGATCGCACCCGTTCAACTCGGCCCACAACTGCGCGTTCTCGGGCACGCTGAGGTAAGTGGGCGCGCGTAGCGTCTCGCGGGTGCCGCCTTCATAGGGCACGGTTTCGTCGGCCGTGCCGTGAATCAGCAGCATCGGAATGGGCACGCGCGGCGCACAGTCGGCCGCATTCACTTCTTCCAGGCTGCCCATCACCGGCGCGGCCGCGGCGAACACCTCGGGGTGCTGGCAGGCGAGGCGCTGCGTCATCATGCCGCCATTGCTGGCGCCCGTCACGTAGATGCGCCTCGCATCCAGTCCGTACTTCGCGATCAACGCGTCAACCAGCGTCAACACGAACTCCGAGTCATCGACGAATTTCACGCCGCTCGTCAACCCGTCGAGGTCCGAGTTCCACGATACGTTGCGGCCATTGGGATAGGCGACCACAAAGCCCTCGCGGTCGGCGACCTCGCTGAAGCCCGTCAACTGTTCCATGCGCGGGCCGTTGTCGCCGAACTGGTGCAAGACCACCAGCAGCGGTTGCGGCTGCGACAGGTCGAGCGTATCGGGAATGTGCACGGTATAGCTGCGCAACTCCGGCCCCACCAAAATGTAGTCGAAGCGCGCAACCTGGCAACTGCCCCCGATAAGGGCCAGCACCAAAGCGAACCGCGTGAGGATGAACTGGTAGAACGTTGCGCTCATGCCGTTGGCTCCTCTTCCGTTGTGCCGTGTGCGCCGCCGCGTTGGGCTCGTGCGGCACGGACCGCTAAACTGCGGCCATGTCACGCTCCGCCAGTGCACGCGCCGGCGCCGCAGGTGCCGCGCCCGGGCCATGAATGCCCCGGCCACGCGGCTGCGCCCCCACGATTGGTTGTTCTGGCTGGTCGTGGGCGCGGTGGCGCTGGCCGTTCGCGGCCCCACGCCCGACGAAGCGCTGCAGCGCGCACAGGTGCTGGCCGGTGACGTACCGTATCCCGGCAGCCACCCCCTGTATATTTACGCGCACAACGCCTTCGGTGTGCATTACCACGCGGCGGCCGCTTTGCTACAGGCCACCGGCGCGCTCAGTGTCCTCCTTTTCCGCAACGCATTGCATCTTGCAGCGACCGTGCTGCCTGCCCTGTGGCTGGGCGCCTGGCTGGGCGGGCGCGCGTGGGCCGGCCATGCGGCGGCCGCGCTCACCCTCGCCGGCGTACACACGGGCCTGAGCGGCTATTACCCGTTGTCCACGTGGCCCGAGATGTTCAGCAGCGGCCACCTGGGTCTGGGCTATGCCCTGGCTGTCCTCGCGCTGGTGTTGGCCCAACGGCGGCGCAGCGCGTACCTCCTGGCCGGTCTCATGCCGGTGGTGCACGTCGGACTGTGGCCGCTGGTGCTCGCCTTCCTTGCCTCCGAGGGGCCGAGCCGCGGGCGCGAGGGCATCCGCGCCGCGTTGCGCGCGGTACCGGCCTTTGCCGCCGGCCTCGTGCTGACCGCGGGCTGGGCCCTGCTGCAAAGCCGCTGGCAGGTGCCGGTGCCGCAGACAGCGAGCGAGGCTGAAGTGTGGGCGGCCTGGCGCACCTACACCTTCAACAGCGACGTACACCGCGCCTACCTGCGCTTTGGCAGCCCGATGGGGATTGGGCTGGCCTTTGCCGGTGCCGCATTGCTGCTGCTGCGCTACGCGCACACACCCGGCACCCGGGGCATCCGCCCACTCGCCGCCTGGCTGGCTGCGGCCGGCATGCTCTTCGCGGTGGGGGTGGGCGGCCAGGCGCTGCTCGGCTCCAATACACCCTGGGCACTCATCACGTGGATGCCACACCGGCTGAGCAATGCCGCCGCCGTGTTGTGCCCGCTCCTGGTCGTGGGCGTGCTCGCGCGCCGCGCCCGGGGCGCCCCCGAGGCGCAGACCCTGGTTGCGGTCGCACTGACGTGGGCCGCCCTGCTGCCGTGGGCCAGCCAACTACCGGCCCTGCCAGCGCGCTATCTGGCTGTGCCCGAGGCACCACTCTTCCTCTTGGCCGGCGCGGCGCTGGCCTGGCCCCGCGGTCCGGCGGCGCCAATCACCCCCTGGGCCATCGCGGCGCTGGCCGGGTGCCTGGCCCTCGCGCATCAATGGGGTGCGCTGCTGCTGCTCGCGGGTGCCGCCGCCGCACAGACCGCCGGACACCACGGCTGGACGGTGCCACGGCCGCGCGCCGCACGCGTCTGTGCAGCGGCCTTTGCCGTGTTGCTCGCCTCGGCGCTGGCGCACGAAGCCGGTGCCGGCTGGCGCGTGTGGAACGACGCCGACCCCGCGCTGGACTGGCTGCGTGAGCAGGCCCCCCGCGACGCGCTGCTGGCGGCGCCGCACGACCAGGTCGACCTGCAGGCACGCACGGGCGTGCCCATACTGGCCACCTACGAGACCCACCAGTTCATCCCCTACCTGCCGGCCCTCGCGCCCGCCACGCTGCAGCTCTATGCCGCGGTATACGGGGAAGCGCCGGGCAGCCGCTTCAGCTATGCCCTCACCGCGTGGCGCGACCGAAGCACGGCGGCGTGGCAGCGCCTGGCCGAGACCTACGGGTTCACCATGGTGTTGGCGCCAGCCCGGGTCCCCTTGAAGCTGCCAGCCGTACCGGGCGCAGAGAGCGAGGCGTGGCGGGTCTACCGCGTGCCGCCGCGTTGACCGTGCGCCGTCAGAAGGCCTGCCAGGGCGGCAGCCGCTGCACGTCGGCGCCTTCGGCGAATACCGTAACCTTGATGTCGGTCACGCGGTCGCCGTCGATGGTCACGCCACCGGCGGGGTTCAACTCGTACGGCGCATCGTCCAGGATATAGAAGAAGCGGTAGGTGCCGCGCTTGACCGTAACCGCGCGTTCCGCGTTCGGTGCCAGGCGCACGTTCATGCCGCCGTCTTCCCCATTGCGAATACCCACCTGCGCCGACTCGCTGGTCGCATTGCGCAGCCGCACCTGAAATGCGCCCGGCCGCAGACGAAAGCTGAACTCGGGCAGCGCCGCCTTGGGCCGATAGCTGCCCGCCGGTTCGCCGCGCTCGCTGCGCTGCTGACTCTCGCGCGCCCGGCGTTCACCGCCCGCCACAAGCACGCGCGGCGGCGGCGGTGCGCTCGATGCAATCTGGGTACGGGTACGGGCGCGCTCGGGCCGGATGACCACCCGCTCGGGCAGTCCGTTTTCATTCGGTCCCGCCGAGGTGCCGTAGTCCGTGGCCGCCTCCGCTTCGCCCTCGCCCGTTCCCGCGGGCGCGGCTTCCGCTTCGCCCTCGGGCGTCACATCGGTCACGCGCAGGCTGTCCGCGTCGGCATCGTCGCGCGGCGCGGCGGGCGTACGCGGGGCCGGTGTCTGCGCTTCCCCGCTCGACACCGCGGCGACGCTCAGTCCGGTCAGCCGGTTCAGCGCGTCATCTTCGAAGCGTGCGGTAAAGCTCGATCCGCTGGCGTCTTCCCAGCGATAGACCGCCACATCGCGGCGCCCGCCGGCCACGCGCGTGTATGGCACACGCACGAGGTCGCGCACGGCCTGGAAGCTCATGCCCAGCGTCAGCGCGTTGTAGTTCTCCGGCGCGAGCACACCGCCCGAATTGGCCGGTGGCGCCGCCAGCATGCGGCCTTCCGCGTCCACCACGCTCTT
>CAYMLC010000362.1:0-339 GCA_964390765.1 uncultured Nitrospirales bacterium | reverse complement strand
CCAGCCGGCCATTTTCAAAGCGCGCTATCAGCCCGTTGCCGTCCGACGCATCCCAGCGCACGACGCTCACCTGGCCGGCCTCGCGCGCAATCACCTGCCCCGGCGCCCCCATGCGCCCGGCCAGCGACTCGTAGCTGACCCCGGGCTGCAGGTCATCCACCAACTCCGCACTGATGGCCCCGGCCGGCGCGACGCCAGGCGCCGTCACATCGCGCGCGGCAACCCAGCCGATGTGGCCACCTGGCCCGGTTGGACTCTGGCTGAGATTGGGGCCCGCGGGCGACTGCGCACCACGGGGACCTTGCGGGGTCTGTGCACCCGTCGGCGACTGACGCTGCC
>CAYMLC010000361.1:0-3991 GCA_964390765.1 uncultured Nitrospirales bacterium | reverse complement strand
ACGCCGCCCATGGCCGTGACGGCACTGCGCAGCACCGACTCCGAGCGTGCGGGCACCTCGGGGTCTTGTGCATAGCCCGCTTCCTGGCAGCCGCCGGCCAGTGGCAGCAGGCAATCCAGCGAGGCCAACGCGTCGGCAAGGGTCGCCGTATTTGCGGGCGAGTAAGCCAGCACCGCCTCGGACAGCAGGATGCTGCTGGCCAGCGGCGTATTCTCGCCGGCATCGTCGGCGTTGCCGCCGAGGGCAAGGCCGAGATAGCGCAAAAAGATAATGATGTCGCGGACCTCGTTTGCCGTTGTGGTCTCGGGCGAGACGAATGCCGGGGTGCCGCCGCTGAGCAAAGCAAGTGCCATGCTCGTCTGTGAACAAACCTGATCCGGTGTGCCCAGGCCGAACGAGACCCCGCTATAGGTCGGCAACTGGCTGCCTACCAGGAATGCAAAGCCGCGCGGCCGCGTGTCGGGTTCAGCCGCAAGAAAATCCCGATAGGCCAAGAACGTATCGAACGTGGTGGGGGTGCCTTCGCCCACGTCGACGGGCAGCTCGAAAGGCGCGGGCGATTCCCAGGCTACGATCTCGTCGGCCGTCACCGCGATGGCGGTGTCGCGCTGGAAGATTTCGGTCACGGCATTGAACACGCCGGCCACGTAGCGGCGCGCATTCGCTTCATTCCCGCCGAAGTTATCCGCAATCCAGCGGCTCTCGATATCGATACGGATGGCCAACTCGCCGACGGCGCCACTGCCGGCCGGTGCCGTGGCCGCGGCCAGAAAAAGGCCCAGCCCGAAGATAGCTGCCATGCTGCGCATGTATCATGCTCCTGGAATTGGCGCGCGACACCGCGCACGTGCTGTCATAGTCCCACTATATCGGATTGCAGCGCAGCGTGGGGCTAACACCTCGCTAACCGCAAGCGGCGATACTTCGAAGCTATCCGCGTCTGCCGGCAACAAAGGAACACAAGAGTGGTACAGCGCATGCATCGGGGCTTCACGCTCATCGAACTTCTGGTCGTCATCGCGATTATTGGCATCCTGGCAGCGATTCTGCTGCCCGCGCTCGCCCGCGCCCGCGAGGCCGCACGGCGGGCCAGCTGTCAGAACAACCTCAAGCAATTCGGACTCGTGTACAAGATGTACGCGGGCGAATCGCAGGGCGAAGCCTTTCCCCCGCCCACGCCCTATGTGAACCTGAATTTCAATGGCGTGCCGGTCTTTGCCGCGCCGCAGGCCCGCTCGGTCTATCCCGAGTACATCACCGACCTGAATATCAGCCGGTGCCCGTCGGACAGCGGCGCCGACGGCGCGGGCCAGTTCGTGGCGAATCGTCTGCCGGACAGCGGCGAATTCAGCGACTGGATCGAGGAAGCGCGCGCCGCGGACGACCCGACGAGCGCCGACTATTTCCTGACGGCGCAACTGGGCCGCAGCTATGCGTACAAGGGTTTTGTCGCCACGGACCTCGACGAGTACTACGGACTGTGGGGCGGCGCCATCGCCACACCCTTCGACACGGAGGTCACCATCGCGCCCGATGTCGGCAGTGTGCGGGTGAAGGACTTGACCGGCGACATCAGCCTGAGCGACGTGGACGGCGATTGGCCGCCATTTGTCCCGCGCGACCGGGCCACCGGCACCGCCGAAGGCGACACCATCTATCGCCTGCGCGAGGGCATCGAGCGGTTTCTGATCACGAACATCAACAACCCCGCGGCCGGTGCGCAGGCGCAGAGCACAGTGGTCACGATGTGGGATACGTTTGGCAACAGCACCGATGCCGCCAACACGGCCGGTCTGGTAACCTTCAACCATATTCCGGGCGGCGCAAACGTGCTGTACATGGATGGCCATGTCGAGTTTCTGCGCTATCCCACGCGCTTCCCCGTGGTCGACGACCCCGGCCTGATTCGCGAGGTAAGTCACTTTGGCCTCTATTAAACTGCTGACCTTCGGACTGAGCCTCATTCTGGCAATGGGTGCCGCGGCGCAATCGGCCACCAAGACCGAACCCGGCGCAACGCCGGTGGGCGGTCCGGTCTCGGTGTTCGACAACTTCCCCACCCGTCCCGACTACTACGCACCCGAGGTGGCTGCGCTGGTCGAGGATGGCGTCATCGAACGCTGGGGCGAAGAGGAGTGGCGCGCGATTGTCGTGAGTCACGAGATGCACCAGCACATCGGCGTGTATACCGTGCTGGGCGCGAAGATGGGCGTACACGCGCGCGAGCTGCTCGACGCACCGCGCCGCGTGGTGGATGTAACGGTGGCCACGCTGACCAACACGCCGATGGCCTGCGCGGCCGATGGATTGCAGACCGCGCTCGGCAGCACCTACGGCCAGCACCTGATGCGCCTGACCGGTACGCAGACGCCCGACCTGCGCGCCACCTTCCGCTATGCCGGCCAAGCGCTCTGCCTGCGCTTGAAGCCCGCCATCCAGCGCGAGATTGCCAACAAGCTGGCCGATGCCCGCGAGCGGCACGGCGGCCTGACACGCGCGTACTTCGACGAAGTGCGCGAAGAAAGCTACCGCGTGTGGGCCGAATACGACCGCAACGAAATCTTCGACGTGTGCGAGGCCGACGTGGCCAACCTGCCCCCCGCGGCCACGGGCAGCGCCCCCAAGCGCACCGAATAGGCCGCGGTCCATATTCTGACCGACCCCTTCTCAAAGAAACATACAGCGGTAACACGGCACTAACCGGCGAGGCAGAGCCTGTGTGCGTGGAGTGGGCCGCTACGCGCGGTCTGCGCAGTCAGTCATCGGGCATCTATCCCGGGTCTGTGGGGGGCACGGGGTAGCCAATCGCTTTACGGGTCCAGCGTATCCAACGTCCTATGGCGTGCATGCACACTCAGGTACACCGCACAAGGAGTTTCAGGATATGTGTGCTACTCGTGCTGTCCGTTGTTGCATCGCTTTCTTCGTGCTGCTGCTATCGGCTGCCTACGCTGCCGCCGATCCAGCCATCGCCAGCAGCGATGTCCTCGTCGTGCGCTTATCGTTTACCCGGGGCGCGGCACCGGCACGTGTCGAACCGACGCCGCGAAGCGAAGCCGCTGCGCGCGACCACACCCGCGATTGGAACCAAGAGCCGCTGGCCGTAACCTCCGACTACCGGTTCTATCTGTCGCCCGCCTACTCCAAACTGACCTACGGCACCGGGGGCGCGCCGGGCTGGGGCAGGCCGTCGCACCGGGTGTGGACCTCGGAGCCACACGCGGAGGCACCGGGTGTCACCCTGGGCGACGTCGTCGATACGGTCTTCTCGGGCAGGAAGCTGGCCATATACGGTGGCCTCCTGGCCAGTGCACTCGTGACCCGGCACAGCGGCATCGACGACCACATCTCGCGCGGCGTACGCCGCGATGCGCTGCCCGACAGCACGTGGGACTACTTTGACCGCGCGGGCGAAGACGAAATCTTCTACGTCGGTCCCGCGATTGCCGGACTCGGCAGCCTGCTGGGCGACGAGCGTCTTGCGATGAGCGAGCGCGTGACCAAGCGCGCCCTGGTCTACGCGGGTGCAGCGAACCTCTCACTCAAGATGACGACCCAACAAGAGCGGCCCGACGGCAGCGACCGCTACAGCTTTGTGTCGGGCCACGTGACCACCAACACGGCCGTGCTGGCCAGCGTACGCCGCACCACGCAAGACCCATTCGTAACGCTGCTCACGTATGCCGTGAACGCGGGCGTGGCGGCCCAACGCATCGCGGCCAACCGCCACCGCTTTGGCGACACGCTAGGCGGCTTCATCTTGGGCGAGATGCTTGCGCGCGACGCCTATGCACAGGAGATGTACGGCGAGCGCCCCGCACCCACGCGTGCCGGCAATACGATGCGCCGCTGGCTGGGCGAGGGGCTGATGGAGAAGACGCGCGTGAACATATCCGGCACCACCATCAGCGTGTCGTTCTCGTTCTAGGCGGCGGGCGCCCCCTCGCGCAGGGCCGCCTGGATCATGTTGCGGCCCGTGACGGCCGACGCC
>CAYMLC010000360.1:0-3992 GCA_964390765.1 uncultured Nitrospirales bacterium | reverse complement strand
AACTCAACTTTACTGATGACGGGGTCGATGCGGTGGCCGAGATCGCCGCGCATGCCGCGCAGTTCAACCAGCGCCACGTCATCAGCCTCACGGCCGTCGGCTCGGCTGCGGCCGGCGCACTGCTATGCTGGCTCTTGCTGACATTCAGTCGTTAGAATGCGACGGCTGGATTTCGCTGGAACCAGGCTCACATCGCAAGGCTGACGGAACAGGCGCGGGCCCATTCATGCCCAATCGCAACGGGCGGACAGCGGGCGCTTCGATGTGACCGATCCAGACCGGGCGCGGTGTGCCCCATGGCACGCCACGCGGGCATTGTCGTGGCAGCGGCCAACGACCTGGCAGAACCAAAGGAGAGACACGATGCACAAGAATTTCAAGCCGGCGGACGTGATCAAGGAAATCAAGGACAAGGGAATCATCTTTGTCGATTTCCGCTTCATGGACTTCCCCGGCCTCCAGCAGCACTTCACGCTGCCGGCCGGCCTGGTGGATGAGGACATCTTTGAAGACGGGCTGGGCTTCGACGGCTCGTCGATTCGCGGCTGGCAGGGTATTCACGAGTCGGACATGCTGGTGGTGCCAGACCCGGAAACGGCCACGCTCGACCCCTTCTCCGACCTGCCGACGCTCATCCTGTTTTGCAACATTCTCGACCCGATCACGAAAGAGCGCTACACGCGCGACCCGCGCAACATCGCCATCAAGGCCGTCGCCTACATGGAGTCGCTGGGTATCGGCGACAGGGCCGTCTTCGGCCCGGAAGCGGAGTTCTTCATCTTCGACGACATCCGCTTCGAGACCAACTCGTACAGCAGCTTCCACATGGTCGACTCGCGCGAGGGCATCTGGAACAGTGCCGCCGACGAAATGCCGAACCTGGGCTACAAGCTGCGCCACAAGGAAGGCTACTTCCCGGTGCCGCCGGCCGACTCGATGCACAACCTGCGCTCGGAAATGGTCAAGCTGATGCTGGATTGCGGGCTCGAGGTTGAGGCGCACCACCACGAAGTGGCCACGGCCGGCCAGGCGGAAATCGATCTGAAGTTCGACACGCTGGTACGCATGGCCGACAAGATGACGATGTACAAGTACATCGTGAAGAACGTGGCGCGCCGTGCCGGCAAGACGGTTACCTTTATGCCCAAGCCGCTCTACGCGGACAATGGCAGCGGCATGCACACGCACCAGTCGATCTGGAAGGGCGATACGCCGCTCTTCGCAGGCGACAAATACGCCGGCCTGAGCCAGGAAGCCATCTGGTACATCGGCGGTCTGCTGAAGCACGCGCCGGCGCTGGTGGCCCTCACCAACCCCACGACCAACAGCTACAAGCGCCTGGTGCCCGGCTATGAAGCGCCGGTCAATATCGCCTACAGCGCGCGTAACCGGTCGGCCTGCTGCCGGATCCCCATGTATTCGCAGAGCCCCAAGGCCAAGCGCGTCGAGTTCCGCGTGCCCGACCCCAGCTGCAACTTCTACATGGCCTTCGCCGCGCAGCTTATGGCCGGCCTCGACGGTATCCAGAACAAGATCGACCCGGGCGAAGCCATGGACAAGGACCTGTACGATCTGCCGCCGGAAGAAAAGGCGAAGATTCCGCAGGTGCCCGGCAGCCTGAAGGACGCGCTGGACGCGCTGCATGCCGACCACGCCTTCCTGACGAAGGGCGATGTATTCACCCAGGACGTGATCGACAGCTGGATCGATTACAAGATGGAAAGGGAAGTGCTCGAGCTGTCGCTGCGCCCGCACCCCTACGAGTTCTACATGTACAGCGACATCTAAGCCCCCGGCTAACGCTAAGCTGCTTTCGCCGCCGTCCCGTCACGTACGGGGCGGCGGTTGCTGTTTGGGCAGACACCGCTTGCCGGCACCGTCAAGGCGCACCCTTCCCGCCTTGTTCGTTGGCCCAACGGCCCGGCACCCTTACCCCCCGACGGTCCCGCTACCCCTTACAAGGGCAGCCGCGAGATGCTGATGTTGCCGCGGAAGCACACATCGACGTCGGCCCCCGGCGTGCGTTCACGCCGGTCGTAGGTGCCGCCGACATAGTGGTAGGCGCCTTCGCGCGTTTCGAACAGCACCGGCAGGGGCGCGCGGCAGGCATCGCACTGCACGAGTTCGGGGTGCGTCTCGTGTTCGGCGGGCACGGCCGGCAGGTTCACGTTCCAGAAGGTGCCCGCTTCCCACGCGTGCGCCAGCACCGTTTCCAGCGCGTGGCGTGCGCGGCCGCCCGACACCGCCCAGTCGAGGGGCACATCCCGCCGCATGTATTGCGAGAGTGCGACCGCACGCACGCCATGAAAGGTGGCTTCACGCGCTGCGGCCACGGTGCCACTCAGATAGATGTCGGCGCCCAGGTTACCGCCGGCGTTGATGCCGCTGAGCACCAGTTCGGCCTCGGGCGCAATGTGCTTCAGCGCGATGCGCACACAATCGGTCGGTGTGCCGCCCACGGCGTAGCGGTTGGGGCCGCGTTCCTCGACGACGATGGGGCCCACCAGGGTGGCCTGGTGGCTGCACCCCGACTGATGGTCCATCGGCGCGACCACAATCCCGCGTCCGCCGGTCGCCTCGTGCAAGGCAGCGAGCCCCGGCGCATCGATACCATCGTCGTTGGTAATGACGAAGGTACTGGGCAGCGGCAATCCGTTGTTCATGTTCATCCATTCTCTATAACGTGGCCCACGTGTCCTGTATGGGAACCCGGGCCATACGAATCATCTTCCGCGTGCCGCGGCCAAAAGAAGGACGCGGCGCGCATCCCTACGCCGGGATACGCGCCGCGCCGGCAACCAAGTGGAGGATAAGCGATTGGTGGGCTAGACCGCCTGCTTGCGGCGCCGCAAGAGCGCCTGGCGGTATTCGCGGTTCATGCGGGCAATATTGCTGACCGAGATTTCCTTCGGACAGGCCGCCTCGCACTCGTAGTGTTTCGAGCACGAGCCGAAGCCTTCCTCGTCCATCTGGTCGACCATGGCCAGCACACGCTGGTCACGCTCGACCTGGCCCTGCGGCAGCTTGGCGAACTGGGCGATCTTGGCCGAGGTGAACAGGCTGGCCGAGGCATTGGGGCAGGCCGCCACACAGGCGCCACACCCGATGCACTGCGCCGCGTCCATGGCCTCGTCCGCCGCCATCTTCGGCACCGGAATGGCATGCGCGTCGGGCGCCTGGCCCGTGCGCACCGTGATATAGCCACCCGCCTGAATGATGCGGTCAAAGGCACTGCGGTCCACCGCCAGGTCGCGGATAATCGGAAAGCCCTGCGCACGCCACGGCTCGATGACCAGCGTCTGGCCGTCGTTGAAGCGGCGCATGTGCAACTGGCACAGCGCGGTCGCAGGCTCGTGCCCATGTGCCATGCCATTGACCACTGCGCCGCAACTGCCACAGATGCCCTCGCGGCAATCGTGGTCGAAGGCCACGGGCTCTTTGCCTTCGTGTTCCAGGTTTTCGTTCAGGATGTCGAGCATCTCGAGGAAGGAGGCATCGGTCGGCACTTCCGGCAATTCGTACTGCTCGAAGTGTCCCTCGTCTTCGGGGCCCTTCTGCCGCCAAACCTTGAGCGTGAGAGAAATCGTTGCGCTCATTACTTGTAGCTCCTTGTCGTCAACTGCAACTCTTCAAACTCGAGCGGCTCCTTGTGCAGCGTCGGCTGTTCACCCACGCCATTGAACTCCCACGCAGCCACGTAGCGGAAGTTCTCGTCGTCGCGCTTGGCCTCGCCCTCCGCCGTCTGATGCTCTTCGCGGAAGTGGCCGCCACACGATTCCTCGCGGTGCAGCGCATCGCGGCAATTCACTTCGGCAAACTCCATGAAGTCGGCCACGCGGCCCGCGCGCTCGAGCACCTGGTTGAAGGTGCCCGGCGAGCCCACGACGTTCGCGTTCTGCCAGAACTCTGCGCGCAACTCGCCGATGCGGCCAATCGCGTATTCCAGTCCGGCCTTGTTGCGCGACATGCCGCAGTAGTCCCACATGGTCAGG
>CAYMLC010000359.1:0-4037 GCA_964390765.1 uncultured Nitrospirales bacterium | reverse complement strand
TGCCCCGGTGCGCATCGCGCAGAATGTCGACCAGGCGGCGCCGCACCTCGCCGATGTCGCTCGCACGCTCGGTGATGTACTCGTCATCGACCTCGCGCAGTTGCTCTTCATACCGGTCGAGTACAGACGCAATCGCCGCTTCGGCGTTGATGTGCCGCTCGGCGATGAGGACGGCGATCTCCTGCTGCAGCAGCGGGTCTTCCACCATCATCTTCTGCGCCACAAAGATCCGGCCCTGCGCCTCGCCGATACGCTCGGTCACTTCCTCGATCAGCGCCTGCAGGCGGTGGCGCGCCTCGGCCAGACCCGCCCCCATGCGCGCCTGCTCCGAGGCCACGTCTCCCGCGCTAATCTCGTAGTGCGGCACGAAATCGCGCGCCGGCGGCAATACGCGCACGTTGCCCAGAATCAGGCCATCGCTGATGGGGATGCCCTTGAGGCGGATTTCGCGTTTGGTGTCGTCAGTGGCCATGGTTGCCTTGCTGCGTGCACGGTGCCTTGCATTGGACGAAGATTGAACAAGCGACTACTGGCATGGGAATCAAGATAGCACGCGTCCGGCGCAGACGTGAACGCCAGCAAGCCAGTAATCCGTTATACTCGCACGGCGAGCAGGCCAGGCGGCCGCGGCGCCCGCGTGGTGTCGAGGAAAGTCCGGACTCCACAGGGCAGGGTGCTTGGTAACGCCAAGGCGGGGCGACCCGACGGAAAGTGGCACAGAAACAATACCGCCGATGGCCCCCGATGCGTAAGCACAGGGAGCACAGGTAAGGGTGAAATGGTGCGGTAAGCGCGCACCGGCGTCGTGGCGACACGGCGGCCGGCCAAACCCCACCCGGAGCAATGCCAAATAGGGGCGCAATGGTGTGGCCCGCACCGCGCCCGGGTAGGCAGCTTGAGGCGCATGGCGACATGCGTCCCAGAGGAATGGCCGCCCCGGTTCCGCCCCGTGCGGAACTACGACAGAATCCGGCTTACCGGCCCGCTCGCAGCGCCGGCCAGGGCGGCGCTGGGACCACCTCCGCGAGAGGCCCCGGCGCCGCCACCAGGCCGCCGTACACGCCAGCAATGCAAGACCGGAAAGGTCCGAGTAGCGTTCCATCGCGCGTTCATGCCGCTTCGTGCGTGGCTGCCTAGCCCACTTCCGGGCCGTCGTGCCAACCCAAACGCGGGCGCACGGCCTTGGCGATGATGCCGTGGGTCGGCGCGAGCAGCAAGGCGAGCACATAGAGGATACCGCTGACCGTGGCCATGGCGGCGGCCACACTGCCGTCGATAGCGGTGGCGAGGCCGTAGCCAAGGACTGCGCTGAGCACGCCAAACAGGACCGACAGCGCGACCATGCGCCCCAGGTGGTCGGTCAGCAGATAGGCCGTGTTCGGCGGCACGACAATCATCGCGATGACCAGTATCGCGCCCACGCTCTCGAATGCGGCCACGGTTGTCAGCGAGACCGCGCCCATCAACAGGTAGTGCCAGAGCGTCACACCGATGCCGAGCGACGCGGCGAGTGCGGGGTCGAAGGTACACACCTTCAGTTGCTTCCACGCCAGCAGGATGAAGGCCAGATTCAGCAGGGCAACCGGCCCCATGGTCCACACGGCGCGCGGGCCGAGGTCCCATGCCCCCCACGTCAGCCGGTCAAAGGGGGTAAAGATAATCTCGCCATAGAGCACACAGTCGAGGTCCAGGTCGACCTGTGCGGTATAGCGGCTGACCAGGATCACGCCCAGCGCGAAGAGCCACGTGAAGGTCACGCCAATGGCCGCATCGGTCTGCAGGCGCCCGGCCCGGTTCAGCACGTCGGTGAGGAAAGCCGTCAGCAGTCCCAGCGCGCCCGCACCAATCAGCATGGGCAGCACATTGCGGCTGCCGGTGAAGAAGAAGGCCACCACGATGCCCGGCAGCACCGCATGGCTGATGGCGTCGCCCAGCATCGCCATCTTGCGCAGAATGAGGAAGGCGCCCACCAGTGCACATCCGCTGGCGACGAGCACGCCCAACCCCATGATCCACAGTGCATCGGGGTCGCGCGTAAAGATGGCGCCGAGGAAGGTCTGCGCGAATTCGCTCATGCCGTGCGCACCTTCGGGTGATGCGGCACATCGGGAATCGTGCGGTCGTGCGGGTCTTCGGCCGGGTCGTTCAGAATGGCCACCAGCTTCGCCTCGAGTTCGGGCGTCAGCACGTGTTCGATTTCTTCGGCATCGTCGTGTACGTGGTCGGGCGCAATCTCGAGCTTGCGCGTCAGGTACACCTCCCACAGACGGTGCAGCCGCGTCAGCCGCGCGCCTTCGGCCAGGCCGGAATCGGTCAACCCGTAGAGGCCTTCATGGTCTTCGGCCACCAGCCCGTCGCGTTCGAGGCGCCGCAAGGTGCGCCGCATCCGCAGCGGGCTCATGTTGCGATAGCGCAGCAAGTCGGGCAGGGGATAATAGCCCAGCCAGTCGTGGCGGTCTTCGCCCATGCGATAGAGCGTACGCAGCACGTTTTCATTGGCGATCTTGCGGCGGTAGCGCAGGTGCCGCCACACCCGCCCGGCCACACCGCGGCGCGGCGCCGCCACCAGCGACACCACAAATACCGCCGTGACCGCCACCACCATCCACGGGCCGGTGGGCATACGCGGACTCAGCGCGCTCACCCACGCGCCCAGCACCCCGCTGAAGGCGCCGAAGGCCGCCGACAACGCCAGCATCACCCCCAGGCGCTCGGTCCAGTAGCGCGCGGCAGCGGGCGGCGTCACCAGCAGCGCCGCCATCAGTACCACGCCCACGGCCTGTAAACCGATGGCCACCGCCAATACGATGAGGGTGGCAATCAGCAGTTCCGTAAAGCGGCGGGGCAGGCCCAGGACCTGGGCGAAGTCGGGGTCGAACGTGACCGCCTTCAGTTCCTTGTGCGCCACCACCACCACGATACACAGCAGCGCCGCAATGCCGGAGAAGACGTAGACATCGCCCTGCAGCAGCCCGGCCGCCTGCCCGAACAAGAACTTGTCGAGGCCGGCCTGGGCGGCGTCGCCCGACTTCTGAATGTTGGTCAGCAGCAGAATGCCCACCGCGAAGAACAGGCTGAGCACCATGCCGAGGGCGCTGTCGGCCTTGCACCGGGTATAGCGCGTGAGGCCTTCGACGGCCAGGGCCCCCAGCCAGCACGACGCCACCGCACCCGCCAGAATGACGAAAGGGTCCTTCGTGCCCGTCAACAGAAAGGCGACACAGACGCCGGGCAGCGCCGCATGGGCCAGCGCGTCGCCGATGAGCGATTGCTTGCGCAGGAAAGCAAACACCCCAATGAGTCCGGCCGCCGCACCGATAAACATGCAGCCTATCACCACGACCAGCGTATTGAAGCTCAGTTCCATAGCGCGCTAGTGGCTGGCATCGCGCTGGGTCCAGGCGCGCGCACTCAGGCGCTCGCCCACTTCGGTCAGCAGGTTCAGCCGGCCGCCGTAGGCCGCCTGCAGATTGGCCGGGGTGAAGACCTGCGCCACCGGACCAAACGCGACCACCCGCAAGTTGAGCAGCAGCACGTCGTCGAAGTACTCGGGCACGGTCTGCAGGTCGTGGTGGACACTCACCACCGTGCTGCCTTGCTCGCGCAATTCACGCAGCAGTTCGACGATGGCGCGCTCGGTAGCGGCATCGACACCGGCGAAGGGCTCGTCCATCAGATAGACGCTGGTCTGCTGGGCGAGGGCCCGCGCCAGAAAAACGCGCTGCTGCTGGCCGCCGCTCAGCTGACTGATCTGCCGGTTCGCGTACTCCGCCATGCCCACCTTGTCGAGTGCGGCCTGGGCGATTTCGCGGTCACGCCGCCGCGGCCACGCGAACAAGGGTATCTGGCCATAGCGGCCCATCAGCACAACATCGCGCGCGGTGGTGGGAAAGTCCCAGTCGACCGAACCGCGCTGGGGTACATAGGCCACCGCGGCGCGTCCTTCCCGCGCGGGCTTGCCAAAGATATTGACGTGCCCCGAAGCCAGCGGCACCAGCCCCATGATGGCCTTAATCAGCGTGCTCTTTCCCGCGCCG
>CAYMLC010000358.1:0-4042 GCA_964390765.1 uncultured Nitrospirales bacterium | reverse complement strand
GGGCTGGCACGCGCGCGCCCTGCCGGTGCTGCTGCGCAAGATCGACGACAAGGCCACGATTGCGGAAGCCCTCTTGCGCCACGAGCGGTGGGACTTCGCCATGGTGGTCTTCGGCGAGAGCGACACCGCCAGCCACCATTTCTGGGTCTTCCACGATTCACATTCGCCGCGCCACCAGCCGGGCATGCCAGACGCGCTGCTCCGCGTCTATCAGCGGCTCGATGCCGCGGTGGGCCGCCTGTTGGCCGCGGCCGGCGAAGGCTGTGCGGTGGGTATCGTCAGCGACCACGGCTTCGGCGGTGCGGGCACAGGTGTGCTGCACCTCAACAACTGGCTGCGCGACCGCGGCTGGCTGCGCTACGCGGGCGGCGGCGGCAATGCACTGCTCAAACGCGTCGGGCTGCGCACCGTGCCCACGGCCCTGCGCGGTGCACTGTTTCGCCGGTTGCGCGGCCTGGCCACACGTGCCGAGAGTGCCTCGCGTTTCGGCGGCATCGACTGGGCGCATACGCGCGCGTGGTCGGAAGAGCTCAATTATTTCCCCTCGATTCGTATCAACCTCGCGGGGCGAGACGCGGCGGGCATCGTGCCGCCGGATGAGTACGACGCCACCGTGCGTGCGCTGTGCGACGAACTCGAAGACTGGCCGGCAGTGCGCCACGCGTGGCCGCGCGACGCGGTCTACCACGGCCCCTACGTCGACCGCGCCCCGGATATCGTGCTCGAACTGGCCGAAGAAGACGGCTACAGCTATAACGTGCTGCGGGCGCGTGGCGGCCCGGCCGAGCGCCGCCTGCAGCCCGCCGAGTACCTGGGCGGCAAGGAGCGCGGCATGAACGGCACCCACCGGCCCACCGGTGTCTTGCTCCTGAGCGAGCCGCCCGCAGCCCACCACGCCACCCTGCAGGACGTGGCGCCCACCGTGCTCAGCGTGCTGGGCGTGCCTGCTCCCCCGATGGACGGCCGCCCGCTGCTGGGCGCCGGCACCGGCAGCGCTACGCCGCCCACCGGCACACCGCAGGACGAACGCGACTACACGCCCGCGCAGTCGGCCGCCATGGAAGAGCGCCTGCGCCAACTGGGGTACCTGGCATGAAGCTGCGCCTCGCCATGGTGGGGGCATGCCCCTATCCCGTGCCCCAGGGCTCGCAGGTCTTCCTGCGCGAGACCGCGCTGGCCTTGCGCGCACGCGGACACGAGGTGCGCCTCGTGGTATATGGCCACGGCCTCTACCCCGATGACACCGGCCTGCCGATTCACCGCACGCGCCGCTGGCCGGGCGATACGACCACGCGCAGCGGCCCGAACTGGGCCAAGCCCGTGCTCGACCTGAACCTGTGGTGGACCTTGCGCGCGGTCTGCCGCCGGCACCGCATCGATGTGGTGCACGCGCACAACTACGAGGGCCTGCTCGTGGCGCTGGGCAGTGGCCGCCCGGTCGTCTATCACCCGCACAACGCCATGAGCGACGAATTGCCCTATTACTTCGAGGGCCCGCGCCGCCGCGCGATGGCTGAATGGTTCGGCCGCTGGCTCGACAGACGCGTGCCGCGCCGTGCCCAGCGTGTGGTCGCACCACACCGCCGCCTGGCCGGCCACCTCATCATCCGCGGGTGCGCGCACAATCGCGTGCGCGTGGTCCCGCCGCCGCTCGAGGTGGAGCGCTTCACCCCTGCGGCGGCTGGCGGTGGCCGCCCGCATGTGCTCTACGCCGGCAACCTGGACGCCTACCAGAATCTCGACCTGCTCTTCGCCGCCATGGCTCGGGTGCGCATCGAAGCGCCCGACACGCGCCTGCGCATCGCCACCGCCGACCCCATCGATGTGGTCGGCGCGGATGTGGTGTCCGTGCGCGACTTCCCCGCCGTGCGCGCCGAGCTCGCGCAGGACGCCGTCTTCGCGGTGCCGCGTGTCTCGTGGTCCGGCTATCCCATCAAGCTGCTCAACGCGATGGCCGCGGGCCTGCCCGTGGTCGCCTGTGAGAGCGCGGCCTATCCGCTGACACACCGCGAGAGTGGCCTCGTGGTGCCGGACAACGATGCCCAGGCCTTCGCCGATGCACTGCGCGAACTACTGAACGACCCGCGCCTGCGTGCCGAGCTGGGGCGCAACGCCCGCGCCAAGGTCGCCCGCGAAAACAATCCGGAACGCATCGCCGAAGCCATCGAGCGCATCGACCTCGAACTGCTGGGCCGCGCACCCGCGACACCGGCCGTACCCACGGAATCGCCCACGCTCGAAACGCAAGAGGAAGAACGTGCGCCCGTGCAGTAGTCTCCGCATGGTCATCGTGATCGCTGGACTGGCCTTTGCCGCCACGGGGCAACCCACCGCCATCACCGTCGACACCCTCGACGATGTCGTCGACGGCAACGTCGGCCCCGGCCAGGTGAGCCTGCGCGAGGCCATCGACCTTATTGCCGACGGCGGCCGCATCTTCATCCCCAGCACCCTCAGCGGCACCATCGTGCTTGATCGCAATCTCGATTCCCTACAGATAACAAGCAGCGTTACCATCACGGGCCCCGGCCCGGAAGCGCTCACCATTGATGGTCAAGCGCGACCTGGCAGTATTTTCCGTGTCGACGATGGCGACCATACCGTCCAGCAGGACGTCACCCTGCAGGGCCTCACCCTGGCTTCCGGCAATGACCGGTTGGGAGGCGGCATTCACAATCGCGAGCGCCTCAGCCTCATCGACTGTCACGTGCGCGACAGCACCGCCTCGGACGGCGGCGGCATTTACAACGCGGGTGAACTGCTGCTGCTTTCCGTATGGATCTTCGGCAATCGCGCAGGATTCGGCGGCGGTATCGCCAACGCACGCGAAGGCGTGGTACAGGCCAATCGCTCTACCCTGTCGGAGAACAGCGCCACTTTCGGTGGGGGCGTGCACGACCAAGGCGAATGTGTTCTGGTCAATGTCACCATCTCGGGCAACCAGGCGGCCGGAGGCGGGGGTGTCTATCAGGCGAGCGGTGGAGAGGTATTCCTGCTTAACGCAACCGTCACGCGCAACGTGGGCATAGACAGTGGCGGCGTAGACTCGCCTTTCTCCACCTTGCCCATCGCCAACACGATCGTCGCCGGCAACGAGGCTACGGAGGCGCCCGATGTCGCGGGACGTTTCCTTGGCGGATTGAACAATTTGATCGGCGACGTGGGCGAGGCCGACGGCTTTGGCCGCAACGACATCTTCCTCACCGACCTCGGCGTGCCGCTCGACACCGTGCTCGCACCCGAACTCGCCAACAACGGTGGCGGCACGCCCACCCACGCCCTTCCGCTGTTCAGCCCCATCGTGAACCGCGGCACAAATGACCTGCTGCGCGTGCCGCCCTTCGGCGGGCCCACCCTCACCGACCAACGCGGGACGGGCTTTGATCGCGTGTCGCGCGGCCAAGTCGATATCGGGGCACTCGAGCTGCAAGCGCAGAGCAGCGCCCCCACCTTTGACCTGCGCCGCGCCGACGACCAACCCGCGCAGACCGCCTTCCTGCCCATCACCTTCACCGCCAGCTTCAGCGAAGCCGTGCGCGGCGTCGACGCCGATGCCATCGAGAACATCGGCACCGCGCAAGGTGTGCACTTTTCGCTTGCGCCCGAAGGCCCGCAACTCTTTCGCATCCGCGCGACGCAGGTCGGGACGCCCGGCACCGTGGTGCCTGCGCTCGTGCCGGGCCGCGTGGCCGACAGTTGGCGCCAGACCGTTGCCGGTGGCGGCGGCAGTGCGGGCACGGTCACCTTCGACCCCACGCGCGACGGGGACGGCGATGGGTTTCCGGACCGGGAGGAGGGTCAGGGCGACCCCGACGACGACGGCCTGCCCAACTTTGCGGATACGGACAGCGACGGCGACGGCATCGACGATGCCACGGAACGGGAGCGTGGCCTGGATGCCTTCGACGCCGGCGCACCCGACGCGCTCTACGATGTGCGTCCCGTGCTGCTGGCGGTCGACGCGAACGCGGCATCGCGCGCAATCACGCTCGATGCGCTCGGCAACGCACCGCTGTCCTACAGCGCGCGGGTCGTGCAGGGC
>CAYMLC010000357.1:0-4043 GCA_964390765.1 uncultured Nitrospirales bacterium | reverse complement strand
AATCTTCGGAAAGATCACCAGACTTTGTGAAGGAATTAACAACTCATGACACTAGGCGCGCGGCGCTTCGCCCACCACCAAGGTTAGGTACCGACAGGGCCCGCCGATTGACCGCCGGGTTCGCCCGCACTACACTTTCGCCGGCCCGCACCGGGCCGAGGTGAACGTGTTCATGTTTGTCGTCAATACCGAGACCATTCCGGGTCAGCGCATTACGGCCGTGCGCGGCCTGGTGCAGGGCAATACCATCCGGGCCAAGCACCTGGGCCGCGACATTGCGGCGAGCTTCAAGAACCTCGTGGGCGGCGAATTGCGCGGCTACACCGACCTGCTGACGGAAGCGCGCCGCGAAGCCTTGCAGCGCATGTTGAACCAGGCGCAGGAACTGGGCGCGAACGCTGTGGTCAATGTGCGCTTCAGCACGAGCGCGGTCACCCAGGGTGCGGCCGAGCTCTATTGCTACGGCACCGCCGTCAGCGTGGTGCCCGACGGCCCCCCCGCCGCCACACCGCCGCCACCCCCGCCAGCCGGCGCATAAGGCGCGCTGCGCATGGAACAACTGTTCGGAGAACTGTTCGGCCTCGCGCTGTTTCTCTTCCTGCTCGGGCTCGGCTGGGGCGTCGGCCGTATGGTCGAGGCGGCGCACGTGCGCCGGCTGGCGCAGGACGAGGCGGAGCTGGCCGTCATCACACACGTGAACACGCGCCACCTGCCGCCCAACTGGCACGTGACCCGGGCATGCCTCGTACAGGGGCAGGCGGTCATCAGTTCGGACTATTTCAAGACATTCCTAAGCTACCTGCGCGGAATCTTCGGCGGCGAGTTGCGCGCGATCGAAACCGTGATGCGGCGCGCACGACGCGAAGCGATGGTGCGCATGCTCCGCGAGGCACAGCGCAGCGGCGCCAACGCCGTGTGGAACGTGCGTCTCGACACGTCGAACATTGTGCAGGGCACCGGCAGCCGCCGCGGCATGATCGCCGCCGAGATTCTGGCCTATGGCACGGCGCTGCGTGTGGAAGGTGAACGCCCCAGTGCCCCGCCGCAGTGAAGGCGACCGCATCTGCGACGAGCCCGCGCTGCAGGTCCAGCGCCCGCTGACCGTATCGACCGGGACGGAAGAACCCGCCCACGTTGCGCCGCCGGCCCGGGCCGATGAGGCCGGACCCTACAGCGTGTACGACGAGCCCGCATGGCAGGCCGCCATGCAGGACGTGCCGGAACACGCCCGCACCTATGCCAACTGGTATCGCGACGGGCTGGCGCGCATGCCCTTCTGGCGCTCGCAGGCCATCACCCTTGGCCTGGCGCTGCTGGCCGGGCCCTTCGCGGTAGCCGGGGCACTGTTCTTTGCGCAGCCGGCCACGACGGTCGGGCTGGTGGCCACGGTCATCATGGCGCCGGTCATTGAAGAGATACTCAAGATCGGGGTGGCGCTGCTCGCGTTCGAGCGCCGCCCCTACTGGTTCACCTCGGGCGCACAACTCTTCGTGCTGGTGTTGGTCAGCGCGCTGTGCTTTGCCACCGTCGAGAACCTGCTCTACCTCAACGTCTACATCCAGCAGCCCAGCGACACCATCATCCTCTGGCGCTGGACGGTGTGCACGGCGCTGCACCTGGGCGCGACCGGCCTCGCGGGCCTGGGGCTGCTGCGTGTATTCCAGGTGTCGCGCGCCACCCTTTCACCGCCCGACGCCAGCCTGGGCGCGCCCATGTTCGCCGCCGCCATTGCGCTGCACGCCGCGTACAATGGCACCGCCTACTTCGCCGGCTTCTGGCTGGGCTAACGCGCCTGTCCCCCGCACACAAAAGCAGCGGCCCCGAATCAACGAGGCCGCTGCGTGGTGCCTTGCGATGAAAGCGGCTTAGACGCCGGTCATCTCCATGTTCACAATCTTGTAGCCGTCGGCGGTCGGCTCCATCACAAACTCGATGGTGGCGCTGCCAAAGGCAGCCAGCAGGTCGATCGGATACACGACCACCGAGCCGTCGTCCATCACCTCGTATTCGGCATCTTCTGTAATCACTTCGGCGTCCATCAGGAAACCCTGGTCGATGGCCTGGCCGATAAACAGGCGCGCGCCTTCCTTGTCGCCGTACTCATAGTGGTCGAAGTCTTCGGAGTACACCATCATCATGGCGTAGAGGTCGTTGGCCACCACACCCTCTTTCCACTGCATCAGCGCGGCCTGCGCCTCCTCTTCCGGCGTCATTTCCGCGGTGGTCGCACAACCGGCGACCAGACCGGCCAGCAGCAGACCCGTGCATGCGAACATTACGCTACGTTTCATCGTTCACCCTCCCAGGGAAGCGTTGATACGGCACCCCCACGGCACCGCCTTCGCGCTGGAAAGTAGCCGCTGCGGGCGAGGCGCATCAACCCGGGCGCGGTCCGGGCCGCTGGCTAGCCGCACTGCAGGGCGTGCGCTACAATGCGGGGCCCGCGAACCAGGACAACGCAACGGTGTCTAACGAATACGAAAGCGCCACCGCGCCGCCGCTTCAACTGGATGCGCCGCCCACGCCCGACGACCTCGAGCTGGCCGCACGTTTCCGGCATGGCGATGCACAAGCCTTCGACGTGCTGCTGCGCCGCCATCAGGACCGTGTCTTCCACTTGCTGTATTGGTTTCTGGGCGACGCGAGCGATGCCGAGGACGTGGCGCAGGAGGTCTGGGTGCGCGTGTATTTTGCGTTGGAATCGTTTCGCGGCGAGGCCGCCTTCGGCACCTGGCTGCACCACATTGCGTTGAACCTGGGGCGCAACCGCCTGCGCGCGCGCAACCGCAAGGGGCGCAACCGCGCGGTGCGCCTGGACCCGGCCAGGCACGACCGCCACAGCACCACGCAGGATGGGCCGCGGGAGCAGGCGACCGCCGCGGAGACCGAAGCACAGTTGTGGCGCTGCCTCGAAGCGCTGGATGAGCGCTGGCGCGTGCCCTTTGTGCTGCGCGTGATGGAGGGGCACAGCTACCAGGAGATTGCCGGCCTGGTGCGCGTACGCCTCGGCACCGTGAAATCGCGGTTGAACGAAGCGCGGCAAAGGCTGCGCCGTTGTCTCGAACAGGCAGACGCCATCTGAAGCGCGCATGACGGAAGACCAGCACGACCACTACACCTGCGAACGCGCGCGCGAGGATTTCTCGGCGCTGCTCGATGGTGAACTGAACGCCGAAGAGCGCGCGCAGCTCGAGTACCATCTGGCCAACGGACCGGCGTCGTGCACGTGTCTGGCCGACCTCGAGGCCATGCGCCGCGTGGGCGAGGCCTACCGGGGCCTGCCACGCGCCGAGGCGCCACCCGCCTTTCCCGAGCGCGTGCATGCCGCTATCGCACGGCGCAAGCGCTGGCAGACGGCGCGGCGCGTAGCGGTGCGGCGTGTGCTGCCGGCAAGCGCGCTGGCGGCGGGACTGCTGCTGGTGGCGGGCAGCTATCTCTGGCCTGCACCGACCGCCGACCCCGCACGCGATACGCTGGCGCGCAATGAGGTGGCGCCTGCGCCCCAGGCCCGCGCCCTGCGCGCACCCGCACCAGTGCCGGCGCCCGCACCGGCGAACCGACTGACGGACGAGTCGGCGGGCCAAGTAGCGGACGCGTCGGGGGACGTGTCAGCGGGCGAATCAGCAGACGCGTTTGTGGGTGAGCGGGCCGAAGCCGCGCCCGGCCTGGCGGAATCGGAAGCGTCTGACTCCGCAGCTGCGAAGGCCGCGCCGCCGGTAGCGGCCGATGCCGAAACCGATGCCGCGATGGACGAGACCGAGCCGCTGGTGCGGCGGGCGGCGCTGCGCATGTTTCGCAGACAAGATGGTATCTGGACGCAGGCGGGGTTCGACCCGGCGCACGACGACCTCCAGGCCATCACGCGCGACGGCACCGAATGGCGCGCGTTACTGGATCAGGAGCCGCGCCTCGGCGAACTGGCCGCGTGGGAGACGGCGGTGCGCTTCCGCTATGCGGGTGTGTGGTATCTGCTCGAGGCGCCGGCCACCCGCTAGCAGCCCGTGGCAAAAGGCGCGTGCCGCCGAGAACGCGAATTGGTGTCG
>CAYMLC010000356.1:3428-4053 GCA_964390765.1 uncultured Nitrospirales bacterium | reverse complement strand
GGACCCCGCGGTGCAACGCGCCAACCACGACCCGAACGGCCAGTGGGACCCGGTGGTGGACTACGCGATGATGAGCCGCTTTGCGCGCGGATTTATGAGCCTCTTCCAAAGTGAGAAGCCGGTGGTCTGCACGGTACAGGGCTACTGCGTGGCGGGCGGCACCGACCTCGCGCTGTGCTCGGACCTGCTGCTGATTGAGGACGACGCCAAGATCGGCTATCCGCCGGCACGGGTGTGGGGCGTGCCGACGACGATGCTGTGGGCGTATCGCATTGGGCCGGAGAGGGCGAAGCGCCTGTTGTTTACGGGCGACTGTCTCAGCGGACGCGAGGCGGTGGACTGGGGGCTGGCGATTGAATGTGCGCCCGCGGCCGACCTGCACGCGCGCACCGAAGCCCTGCTGGCGCGGATTGCGCAGGTGCCCATTAACCAATTGGTGATGATGAAGCTGCTGGTGAACCAGACGCTCTATGCGCAGGGGCTGCACACCACGCAGACGCTTGGCGTCTTCTTCGATGGCGTGGCACGGCACACGCCGGAGGGCTATGCGTTTCAGCAGCGCGCGGCCGAGGCCGGTTTCCGGCAGGCCGTGCGCGAGCGCGACGACCCGTTCGGCGACGCGGGG
>CAYMLC010000356.1:0-3418 GCA_964390765.1 uncultured Nitrospirales bacterium | reverse complement strand
GACGCGGGGCTGAGCACGCACAAGGGCTGAGGACCGATACGGGCTGGGGACCGCGGGCGGGCTAGCCCGCGCGCGTGGCCCAGCCGGTAATCACGTTCAGCGCGTTGGGCAGGATCTCGACCGATGCGGGCACGTAGCCCGGCATTTCCCCATCGGTGTTGATGTAGACCCGCTCCGAACAATCCACCGTTATTGAGCGCGCACGAAAGTACTTCACCAAGTCGGGGCGCTTCGTCATCTCGCCCCGGTAAATGAGTGGCAGATTCCACAGCGCGGCACCCACGGTCAACCGGCCGATGATGTAGACCTCGAACAGGCCGTCGTCGATGCGCGCGTTCGGCGCCACATGCATGCCGCCGCCATCGAACTGGCCAATCGCAATCACGATCTCTTTTACCGTCTGGTCGAGCGCGAGCCCATCGACTGTCACGTGCATGCGCTTGTCGCGGTAGTTGAGGAGCGTCAACAGCGTGCCCGCCGCAAACGAGAAGAAGCCGCCGGCCAGCTTGCTGTTGTTGTTGACGCGGTGCACCACTTCGCCGCCCATACCAATGCGGCAGGTGTTGAGCCAGTAGCATGCGCCCGGCGTGCCATCGGCGCGGCGGTAGGTGATGCGCCCGACGTCCGAAGCCGTGGTGCGGCCCTCGGTCAGGTAGCGAAACGCCCTGCGCCCGGCGGGCACGCGCAAGGTGCGGGCGAGGTCGCCGCCGGTACCGTAGTTCAAAATGCCGAACACGGCGTGCGGGTTGAGGGGCGCGCCCTCTTCGAAAAAGCCGTTGGTCACCTCGTAGTGGGTGCCGTCGCCCCCCACACTGATGATGCGCTCATAGCCCGCGCGCAAGGCCGCCCGCGTGAGCGTGGTCGCATGGTGTGGGCCTGTGGTCATCTGGATATCGCAGCCCGGCAGGGCTTCGCGGATATGGCCTTCCAGCGCAGGCCAGCGGCGGCCGGTACGCCCCTGTGCAGCATTGGGGTTCACGATGACGGCGGCCCGTCCGCCCGGGCGCGGGGGCAGGGCCTGCACCGGTGCGCTGCGGGGCGCGGTCTGGGGCGGCTGCTCAGACACGGACATCGGAGCGTGCTCCCAGGCGGCTGGCGTGCCGGGCGAGAACCGGGTCGATGTACTCTGCCGAGAAGGCCTCGACCTGCTGTGGCGCGCGGCCCACATACTGAACGGGGTCGAGTGTGGCCTCCAGTTCGTCGCGGGCCATGCCGAATTCCGGGTCGGCGGCCAGCCGCGCCAGCAGGTCGTTCTCGCCGCCATGCTGCTTCACCTGCGCGGCAGCGTCTTGCGAATGTTTGCGGATAACCTCGTGCAGCGTCTGCCGGTCACCGCCGCGCTTGACCGCGGCCATCAGCAGGTTCTCGGTGGCCATGAAGGGCAGCTCGGCCTGGAGGCGCCGCGCGATGACCTTCGGATAGACGGCCGGCGCCTCCATCACGTTCAGGTACAGGTTCAGCGCGCCATCGGCGGCGAGGAAGGCCTCGGGCAAACTGATACGGCGAATCGCCGAATCGTCGAGCGTACGCTCGAACCACTGCGTGGCGGCGGTGAATTCGCTGTGCAACGGCCCCACGATGAGGAAACGCGCCAGGGCGCAGGCGCGTTCGCAGCGCATGGGATTGCGCTTGTACGCCATGGCCGAACTGCCGATCTGCTTGGACTCGAAGGGCTCTTCGACTTCTTTGAGATTCGCCAGCAGCCGCATGTCGCTCGCGAATTTGTGCACGCTCTCCCCCACGCCGGCCAACGCGCGCAGCACGTGGCTGTCGACCTTGCGGGGATAGGTCTGCCCGGTCACGGGATAGGCGCGCTCGAAGCCCAGCTTCTCGGCAACCAGTTGCTCGAGCCGCACCACCTTGTCGTGGTCGCCTTCGAACAGCGCCAGAAACGACGCCTGTGTGCCGGTGGTCCCCTTCACCCCGCGGCAACGCAGGCCATCGCGGGCCGCCTCGAGCGCTTCGATATCGAAGAGCAGGTCTTGCGCCCACAAGCAGGCGCGCTTGCCCAGCGTGACCACCTGCGCAGGCTGGTAGTGCGTGAAGCCAAGACAGGGCAGGTCCTTCCATTCGAGTGCGAAGGCCTGGAGGCGGGCCAGCACATTGACCGCCTGGGTGAGTAACAGGTCGAGCCCCTCGCGCAGCAGGATAAGGTCCGTGTTGTCGCCTACGAAGCAGCTGGTCGCACCCAGGTGGATGATGCCCCGGGCCTCGGGCGCAACGTCGCCATAGGCATGCACGTGGGCCATCACATCGTGGCGGAATTCACGCTCGTATCTGGCGGCCGCGGCGAAGTCGATGTTGTCGATGTTGGCGCGCAAGGCCGCAATCTGCGCGTCGGTGATGGGCAGCCCCAGCGCTTGCTCGGCTTCAGCGAGCGCCACCCAGCAGCGCCGCCAGGTGGCGAACTTCTTGCGCGGCCCCCACAGCGCGGCCATGGCCGGCGTGGCGACGCGTTCGGCAAGCGAAGAGACGTAGGTATCGTTCACGGCTGCGCGTTTCCTTTGGTGTACTGCTGCAGCGCGACTGTTTGACTTCTTACAGTATAAGGGCAGAGCGCGCCTCTCGCAACGGACTAGTAGTCTGCCGTCGACAGCGCGAACCCCGCACCTTCCTGATACGCCGCCACCGCGCTGACCGGGTTCGTGCGCTCGGCGAACACGCCGCCGCTCAGCATGAAGCGGCAAGCGGCCGGGGCATCGGCCGCGTCGAAGGCGTCGCCCTGTTCGCTTGTCAGCAGGTTCTCTTCATAGGTCGCCACATAGAGCAGGCGCCCGGTACGCAGCGGCATGCGCCGCACGGCGATTCCGTCTTCGCGCACCGTCGCCAGCCAGGCGCTGCCGTCGCGCGTGTCGGCCACGGCGCTGATGCGCGGCGTGTTGTACTGGTCCTTCTCATAATCGAGGGCCAGGTGCGCGAGGGCGAGGGCATCGCGCGGGGGCAGGCCCATCGCGATCTTCTCGGCGATGGGGTCGGTCTGGCTGCCGTTGGTGACCACCGCCACCGTGCCGCCGCAGACTACGCGTGCACAGTTGTAGGCGATGTAGGGGTTATTGTGGATGTCGCCCTCGTGGCCCGGCTTGGGCACGATTCGCACCACCTCGGCCTCGGCCACGGCGGTGCGGTTGGGAAACGAGCGGCTGGATACGCGGTAGAGGGCGGCGAAGCGCCCATCGGGCGCCTGGGCCACGGCGACAATGCGGCCGATATACATGTGGGTTCCCCTGTGGTGTGTGCGTGGAAAGCAAGAAGTATAGCGAAGCGGCAGGCGCCGGCGCAGGGTCAGGGCGCGATTTGCTGGAGCAGGCGCTGGGCGGGCACATGGCCGGGCGTGCGCGCCAGCACCTCTTGCGCCTGCTCGCGTGCGGCTTGCTGCTGGCCATCTTCGGCCAGGGCGGCGGCCAGGTTGGTCCGCGCC
>CAYMLC010000355.1:0-4056 GCA_964390765.1 uncultured Nitrospirales bacterium | reverse complement strand
GGGTACGGCCGCGGCTGGTCCAGGTGACGCACCATCCCACGCGGCAAGATCCGCTGCACCTGGGCGGCCTGCGAATCGAGAGCAACATCGCGGCATTTTGCCATGCACTGGCCAAGGCCCTGCCCGAGCGGGATGGCACGCATCCCGAGCTGGCGCGCTTGCGCACGGCGAGTGAAGCGGTTCAAGAGGCGGTGGCCACGCATGCGCGCGGCGATGGGCTGAGCGAGATTCATGTCGTGCGCGCCGTGGCGGAAATGGCGCCGGAGGAGGGGGTGATCTTCACGGGCAACAGTATGCCGATACGCGACTTCGACCAGTATGCGCCGGCGGTACCTGCCCTGCGGCGCATCGCGGCGAGCCGTGGCGCCAGCGGTATCGACGGCAACATCGCGACGGCGGCGGGCTTTGCGACGGCTTCGGACACGGTGGTGACGGCGGTACTGGGCGACCTGGCGGCGCTGCACGACCTGACGTCGCTGGCGCTGTTGCAGCAGATACCCGGCCGCATGGTGCTGGTCGTGATCAACAACAACGGCGGGGGCATCTTTTCGATGCTGCCCATCGCGCAGCACGGCGCCCCCTTCGAGCGCTTTTTCGGCACGCCGCACGATCTGAGCTTCGCCGCCGCGGCCCAGATGTTCGGGCTCGAGTACATGGCGCCGGCTACGCACGGCGCTTTCGTGGCGGCCTATCGCCACGCGCTGGCACAGCCGGGCAACAGTCTGATCGAAGTGCAGACCGACCGCGAAGAAAATGCCGACGAGCACCGGGCCCTTGAAGCGCTGGTGGCCGAGCGGGTGAATGACGTTGTCAACGGCGCGGGCTGATACCGGCGCCTTGCGCGCCGTGGCCCATGGGCCCGCGGCCGCGCCACCGGTCGTTCTGTTGCACGGTTTTCTGGGCGATGCGCGCGATTGGGAGCCGATTGCCACGGCGCTGGCCGCATCGTTTCGCGTTTACGCGCTCGACCTGCCGGGCCACGGCGGCTCGCCTCCGGTCGCCGAAGCGGAGGCCTTCTACGATGCGCTGGCCGCCTGGTGTGATGCGTTCGTGGAAGGCCCCGTCGGGCTGGTCGGTTACAGCATGGGCGGGCGCCTGGCGCTGCAGTGGACGTGCCGGCATCCGCAGCGCGTGGCGCGCCTGGTGCTCGAGTCGGCCTCGCCCGGTCTGCAGGCACAGGCCGAGCGCATGCCCCGCCTGCGCCACGATGCGCACGTGGCCGATACGCTGGCCGCCTGCCAGGATGCCGGCACCTTCGCGCGCTGGCTCGAAGACTGGTATGCGCAACCGCTCTTCGCCACGCTGGCGGAACACCCCGAAGCCCGGGCCGCGATGCTGCAACGCCGCCGGGCCGGGCAGCCCGCGGCCATGGCGCAGGCCTTGCGCACCTTCGGTGTGGCGCGGCTGCCGGATTGCTGGGGCGAACTGCCGGCATTGACACTGCCTGTGCTGTGTGTGGCGGGCGAGCGCGACCAGAAGTACCGCCAACTGGCCGAGCGCATGGTGTCGCGGCTGCCCCATGCGGCGCCCGAAGTGATGTGCGGATGCGGCCACAATGTGCACGTCGAAAATCCCGGGGGCTATACTGCGGTGTCACGGGCTTTCCTGGCGCGCTCTGCGGTGTGACGCGCGCCGGACACGGTGGAATGCCGCCGTATCGCGCGGGGTTGGCAGGGCGGAGCAGCGGCAACAGGAGCAAGAATTCATGAGTGCAGTGGCGTGGCAGCCGGCCGGGCGATACGAAGAAATCCGCTATGAAAAATCGGAGGGCATCGCGAAGATTACGATTAATCGACCGCAGGTGCGCAATGCATTTACGCCGTTGACCAACGACGAGATCAGCGATGCGCTGCGCGATGCCGAGCGCGACCCGGGTACGGGTGTGATCATTCTGACGGGCGAAGGCGACCTGGCTTTCTGCTCGGGCGGCGACCAGAAAGTGCGTGGCGAGAAGGGCTACAAGGATGCGGGCTCGGGCGCGCAGCGGCTGAATGTGCTGGACCTGCAGATTCAGATGCGGCGTTGCCCGAAACCGATCATCGCGATGGTGGCGGGCTATGCAATTGGCGGCGGCTGTATTCTGGCGTACGTCTGTGACTTGACGATTGCGGCGGACAACGCGATTTTCGGGCAGACCGGACCGAAGGTGGGCTCCTTCGATGCGGGCTATGGTTCGGCCCATCTGGCGCGCATGGTGGGCCAGAAGAAGGCGCGTGAAATCTGGTACCTGTGCCGCCAGTACAATGCGCAGCAGGCGCTCGAGATGGGCATGGTGAATGCCGTGGTGCCGCTGGCGAAGCTGGAAGAAGAGACGGTGCAGTGGTGCCGCGAGATACTGGCCAATTCGCCGACCGCCATCGCCTGTTGCAAGGCGGCCATCAACGCGGACGAAGACGGGCAGGCGGGCCTGATGCAGTTGGCGGGCTTTGCTACCGGACTCTTCTATCAAACGCAGGAGGGCCAGGAAGGCCGCAACGCGTTTCTCGAAAAGCGCAAGCCGGACTTCGGCAAGTACCGGGGGTAAGCGTGGACCGCCAGGGATTCGATTATCGCAACTACATCGAGAGCGTGCCCGAGCGTTGCCATGGTGCGCCAACACTCAGCGGCACGCGGGTGTTGTTGCGCACGGTACTGGCTTATCTGGCGGATGGGCATTGTGCAGAATCCATACGCGCCGACTTTCCTTCGCTTACAGACGAGCACATTCGGGCGGCAGTGGTCTTTGCCGCGAAAGCGGCAAGCGACGAGTTTCCGCTTCACGTGCCCGCCGACCATGCAATTCAAGATTGATGAGAATCTGCCGCCGGCCCTCGCGGAACCCTTTGCTGCTGCGGGTCACGATGCGCACACAGTGTTCGAGGAGCAACTTGGCGGCGCTAAGGACGAAGAGCTTTGGGCGCGTGTTCTCGCTGAACGGCGCGTATTGCTCACGCAGGACCTGGGCTTCGCGGATGTCCGCGTTTTGCGTAATACGCCGCATGCGGGCGTCATCGTGTTTCGGCTGGCGCACTATACCGCCGCGCGCTTGATTGCCTTGGCTACCCCCAAGTTGCTGGAACTGGGTCAGATCGACTTGGCCAACCGGCTTGTAGTGATAAGCGAGCACGCCATTCGCATCACGCCTACGCAGGGTAAGCGCGCGTGAGCGCCGCCGCCCCCTGGCTGCAGGCCGCACGGCCGAAGACGCTGCCAGCCGGTGCAGCCCCCGTGGTAATGGGCACGGCGATGGCCGCGGCTGCCGGGGGACTGCATGTGCCGGCCGCGTTGTGCGCACTGGTGGGGGCGCTGTTGATTCAGGTGGGCACGAACTACGCCAACGACTACTACGACTTCATCAAGGGCACCGACACCGAAGCGCGGGTAGGCCCGACGCGCGCAACGGCGGCAGGCCTGGTGACCCCGCAGCAGATGCGCACCGCCATGGTTCTGGTGCTGATGCTGGCGCTCTTGCCGGGTGCGTATCTCATCTACCGGGGCGGCTGGCCGATTCTCGCGGTGGGGCTGCTTTCGATTGTGTTCGCCGTGGGCTACACGGGCGGGCCGTTTCCGCTGGCGTATCTCGGGCTGGGCGATGTGTTTGTGCTGTTTTTCTTCGGGCCCGTGGCGGTGGGGGGCACCTACTATGTGCAGACGCTTACCCTGCCGCCCGAAGTCATCGTGGCCGGGCTCGCGCCGGGCCTCATCTCCACGGCGATTCTCACAGTGAACAATCTGCGCGACCTCGAAGGCGACCGCACCGCCGGCAAGAATACGCTTGCGGTGCGCTTTGGTGCGGCCTTTGCCCGTATGGAGTTTCTGGGCGCGCTGTTGCTGGCGTGCCTGGCGGTGCCGCTGGCGCTGGCCCTCTGGCGCACGGAACACTGGCCGGTGCTGCTGGCGGCCATCACGCTGCTGCCCGCCTCGCCGGTGGTGCGCACGGTGTACACCCAGCACGGCGCCCCGCTGAACGAAGCGCTGGCCGGTACGGGCAAACTGGTCGTCATCTTCGCGGTGCTGTTCAGCATAGGTTGGCTCTTGTGAAGGTCGCCTGGATCGAGGTCCTGCGCTACGAACTGC
>CAYMLC010000354.1:0-4057 GCA_964390765.1 uncultured Nitrospirales bacterium | reverse complement strand
GAGGCGGGCACGTTCGCGTCGCGCAGCGCCTCGCACACGCGGTCGTGCATGATTTCCGCGAGGCGCATGTCGGCCCCCATCGGGGCAGTCACGCTGTAGGTGACGCCGGGGTGCGCTTCGGCGGCCTCGGCGGCCATCGCGGGGATATCGCGCATGCTGTGGCGGCCCGGCGAGAGGAAGAACAGGGCGACCACCACGTGCCGGGCGCCCTGTTTCACACAGCGTGCAAAGGCATCGGGGATACTCGGCTCGGCCAATTCCATATGCGCGTGCTCGACGATGCGCACGCCGGTGACATGCTTGTACGCGCCCGCCACACACTCGAGCATGCTGTTCGCCGCGTCGCGCTTCGAGCCATGGTCGACGATGATAACGCCAATGTGGTCCATACTGGCCTCCTCATGCGGGCGAACAGCCGGCTGCGCCTGGTTAGTCCGTGCCCGCCGATTGCGTGGGCAGGCGCTGCGCGACGCGACCGCCAACGCAGCGCCGCGAACGCCCTAGGCCTTGCGCAGGCGCGGGTCGTCGATGATCGACACCTTCTCGTCGTATTGCGTGAACCCGGCCGCCCGATACGCCGGGATCGCGTTGACGCTGTCGAGGTTGCAGGTGTGCAGCCAGAAGCGGGTGGCGCCGTCGGTAAAGAGCGTCTCGGCCAGCCAGCGCAGCAGATAGCCGCCGAGACCGCGGCCCCAGTACTCGCGGAAGATGCCGAAGTAGTTGAGCTGTACTTCGCCGGGCGCCGTCTCGCGGCATTCCATCAGGCCCGCAGGCGCGCCCTCGAGATAGGGGACGTACAGCCGGTAGACGTCGCTGTGTAGATCGGAAACAATCTGGGCGTCGGTCTGGTCCTTCCGTTCCCACCACACGCAGGCCTGGCCGACGGTGTCGTAGAGGTAGCGGTAAAAGTGTACGGGCACCCGGTGCACGCGCTCGATGCGCAGGCCCGCGGGCGCGGGGCGTAACGCCGCGGCGGGTGGTGCATACATTTCGAAGTAGGTGACCACCAGGCGAAACTTGCCGGGTGGAAGTGTGGGCGAATCCATGGGTGTGGCTCCGGCGTTTCCAATATCGCGGGCATGATCGTATGCTGCGCTGCTGGCCCGCAACTCATTGAACCGGCCAGACATTCGACCGACAGGGATTGATACGTGTGCCGCTTAGCTTTGTCTCTCGCTTGTGTCCTGGTTGTGTGCGGTGCGCTGCTGGCCGGCCCGGCAGGGGCCCAATGTGTCGACGACAGCGAGGTGCCCGATGGCCTGCCGATTACCTTCGACGATGTGTTCATCGAATTGGATGAGGCGCTGCGCGACGATTTCCCCAATTGGTTGACCCGCTGGCAGCAAGAGAACAGCACCGACCCCACCCCGGACCTGGCGGGTGAGGACAACAGCCAGAACGGCATCAACGACGACGACCACCTGGCGCTGCTGGAAGCGGTGCTGAACGGCGACCCGGTGGCGACGGTGCTGGGCGGCATCGACGCGGCCGACGTGAACCAGATACGCAGCGACTTCGCGTTCAACCGCAGCCAGGTGCGCGATGACCTGGTGCTCGATTTCATCGTTTTCGAGATCAGCATCATCGGCGAGGTCGAAGCTTCGGACCCCGAATTCGCGTCGGCACTGGAAGACTTCACCGCGGCCTACATGACGACGGGCGATGCGGAGAACCAGCAGTTTATCCGCGGGCTGCTGATTACACTGGGCGACCTGTTCATCGAGCAGGGCGAAGAAAGCGGCGACGTGCCGGGCTTCGCCGTAGGCCTGGCGAAGAGCACGTTGCGCAGCACGGTCAACAACAACTTCACCACCAGCAACTATCGCAGTTGGGGCGATGCGCCGGGCGCGACGCGTGCCAATCTGCTGGGCGACAGCGGTAGCCTGCCGCGGAACGGGACGGCCAACGAGGCCGCGTATGCGAATGCCGCCAACCGTCCGGCGTGGCTGGCGGCCCTGGGCGTGACGGCGCCGCCGCCGCAGGTTTCGCTGCCGGGTGCCCCCGAGCTGTTTATCAACGCGGGTGAGCCCACCGAGATTGGGCCGGTGTTGGCGGGTGGCACGCCGCCGCTGCGCTACGACTGGAAGCGCGTGGCGCTGGATGGAAGCGCTACGCGCGTCGCGACCACGCCGGCGCTCGCCTTCGACTATCCCGTGCCGACCGACAGCGCGCGGTTTCAGCTTTTCGTGTGCGACGATTTCTGGCGTTCGGCCAGTCCAGTGCTGAGCGTGGTCGTATTGCCGGGCACGTTCGGCTTCATCGCGCAGCCCCAACCGGCCGCGGCCGACGAAGGCGACGACGTAACGCTCGATGCGCAGGTGGTCGGCGGCATTGTCGTGCCCACCTATCAGTGGTTCTTCGGGCCCAGCGCGGGGAACCTTGCGCCGCTCGCCGGCGCCACCCAGCCCACGCTTGCGCTCGACGACATTACGCCGGCGCAGGCCGGCTTCTACCAGTTGCGGGCCACCGGCGCCGAAGAACCCGAGGTGCCGCTCACGGTCAGCAGCAATGTGGTCGAGGTGACGGTGGCCCCGGCGCTTGTCATCGCGGCGCAGCCCACCAGCACCGAGGTTATCGAAGGCGACCCGCTGACGCTGTCGACGACCGTGCAGGGCGGGGTGCGACCGCTCACCTTTCAGTGGTTCCGCAACGGCGGCCTGGTCGTCGGCGCCAGTGGCACGATCAACGGCGACGGCCCCCAGACCGTGACCTTCGAGCGTGCCGCCGCGACACCGGGCGACGCCGGCGACTACTTCTGCGAGGTGGCCGACAGCCGCCCCGTACCCGCGCGCCGGACCACCAACATCGTCACCGTGACGGTGTCGCCCCCGCCCAACGAGCCACCCGTCATTGCTCCGGTCGCCGACCAGAGTCTGACCGTGGGCGACATGCCGACGCTGAGTGTGACGGTGACCGATGTCAACCAGGACCAGACCTTCCTTACGGCGCAGTCGAGCGATACGGCCGTGCTGGGCGCCTCGGCCAATGGCGTGAACGCCGTGACGCTGGATGCGCGCGCGGCCGGGAATGCGCAGGTAACCTTGCGCGCAACCGATGGCCAGGCCAGTACGACACGCACCTTCAACGTGAGCATCGCCGAGCCGGAAAACGTGCCGCCGGTCATCGCGCCGATTGCCGATGTCGCGGTGCTGGCCGATGCGTTCGAGACGGTGCTGATCGACTTCGACGACCCCGACAGCAGCGTGGCGCCCGAGTTGACCTTTTTGGTGGGCGACACGGGCGTGGCCGAGGTCTTGCGCACGGGCCCGCGCAGCCTGCGCATCACGGGTGTGGCCGCAGGCACTACCGGCGTGACCGTGACCGTGGACGATGGCGAAGCGACAGCCAGTGCGGCCTTTACCGTGACGGTGACCGAGCCGCCCAACACGCCGCCCGAGGTGGTGAATCCGCGCGTGACGCCCACCAGCCCGCAGGCGGGCACGCCCTTGCAGGGCAGCTACACCTATCGCGACGACGACGGCGACCAGGAGAGCGGCACGCAGATTCGCTGGTTCCGAAACGGCAACGAAGTGACCCCGCTGCGCGACCAGTTGAGCGTGCCCGGTGACGAAGTGGGTGAGGGCGACGCGTGGTTCTTCGAGGTCACACCGTCGGACGGCGAAGAGGCGGGCGAGACGGCCGTGTCGAACACCGTGAACGTACCCAACGTGCCGCCGCGCCCGCGTGTGGCCCGGGCCGCGGACCAGCCTGCCGAGACGCGCACGCTGCCTGTGGTGTTTACGGTGCGCTTCGACGAGCCGGTGACCGGTCTCACGCGGGACGACCTCCTGCTGGGTGGCGCGGCCGCGGGGGCCACCGCCTCATTGTCCGGCGACGAAGCGGATTACACGGTCAGCATTACTGCGGTGGCCGGGTTTGGCACCTTGAGCGTGGCCTTGGCCGCGGGGGCCGCCACCGATCTGGCCGGCAATCCGAGCCTTGCCAGCATCGCGGAAGACGAGGGCGTGACGCTCTTGGCGCCGCTGCCCGAAGGCGAAGGCGCGGCCGAGGGTGAAGGCGCGGCCGAGGGTGAAGGCGCGGCCGAGGGTGAAGGCGC
>CAYMLC010000353.1:0-4075 GCA_964390765.1 uncultured Nitrospirales bacterium | reverse complement strand
CGGTGAAGACCTGGACGGCTGGGAAACCCGCGGCAACCAGGAAGACTTCGCGGTCGTCGACGGCGTGGTGCGTTGCGAACAGGGCGCCGGCGGTCAGTTGATGTTTTACACCGCGCGCACATACGGCGACTTCGAGCTCATCGTCGAGTGGCGCGTTGCGCCGGGCGGCAACAGTGGGGTCTTCATTCGTGCACCGCGCGAGGGCTGGCCGTGGGAGACGGCCTACGAAGTGCAGATTTCGAACGAACAGCCGCCGCGCGAACCGATTCACTGCACGGGTGCGCTCTATGGCTATGCCGCGGTGGACCCGCGCCCCGACGAATCGCCGAATCAGTGGCGGCGCTATGTGATTCGCGCAGAGGGCGAGCGGATTACGGTCGCGCTGGACGGCACGCAGGTGGTGGACTACGACCAGTCGACCAGCGAAGCGACGAAGGACAAACCGCTCGAAGGCTTCATCGGTGTGCAGGACTCGCACGGCCCCCCGGGCACGTGGGTCGAATACCGCCTGATCAAGGTGAAGCCACTGGGTGAGTAGGCGCCGCGTGCGCCGGGGTGCTCAGCCAGCCACGGCCGCGCTGGGCACTTCACCTTCAACCCCCACGACCTCGATCTCGATACGCCCCAGGAAATCGGCCAGGCGCATCCACTGGTCGATGCCGCCGGTGAAGAGCTTGATGTGTGTGGCATCGGCGACCGGTTGCCCGAGCGTCGGGTCCATCCACACCCACTGGCCGAGCCAGATCTCGGGCCAGGCGTGGTAGTAGAAGCCGCCCAATTCTGCGCTCCACACGACACCCAGCGCGACACGCGTGGGCAGGCCGATGCTGCGCGCGAGTGCGGTGAAGAGAATCGTGTGCTCGTTGCAGTCGCCGGTGCGTGTCTGCAGCACATCGAGCGCCGAGGGAATGGCGGGCTGGGCCTCTTTCTTCAGGTTCTCGAACACCCAGGTATAGAGCGCATAGGCCTGCTCCAGCGGGCGTTCTTTGCCCGCCACGATCTCGCGTGCCTGCGCCTGGATGAGCGGGTGCTCGGACTGGATGAAGGGGTCGCTGGCAAGGTAGGGCTCGGCATCTGTCAGCGTGGTGCCGTGCGCGAGGTCGCGCAGCGAAGGCGCCGTATTGCGAAAGGTGCCGGGCTCGAGTTCTTCTTGCACGTCGTCCGAGGGTAGCGAGATGCCATCGGGCAGTCCGCCCACCCGATAGGTCATCTGCATGGCGCCGCGGCGCACGGGTTTGCCGGTGGGACGCACGGCGGTCTGCTCGATCAGGCTGGCCTGTTGCGTGGGGTCGAGCGGAGCCAAGGCCTCGGCCTGGGTCAGCTTGCGCAGCTCCAGACCAAAGGGCATCTGTGCGCGCAGCAGGTCACCCTCGGGCGTTACCCAACTGGTCATCTGCATGCTGCCGAAGTCCGCCTCCACCACGTAGGCCCGGGTCTGCACGCCACCCACGGCAATGGTCTCTTCCCGTGTGCTGCGCAGCACAGCCTGCTCCGGCTGCAGGGTCATGGGGTTGAAGGTCTCGAGCGTGAGCTCTTCTCCCGGCGCGAGCGCAACCGCGGGTACGCCCAGCAATTCGGCGTGGTTGCGCAGGTCGAGCCCCTCGCCCAGGGGCAGGTTGATTGGAATGGTCACGCCGCCGGTTTCCATCTGTGCGTCGAGCCGCCCATCGCCCAGGCTGCCCGCCGCACGCCAGCGCGTGTCGCCCGAGCGCATGACCAAGTCGAACGCGGGCACGTTGCCCTCCGGCAGCATGAAGGCATCGCCTGTCATTTCGAGGCGTGTCTCGGTACCCAGCAGTGCCATGGTCAGGTCGAGCGTGACGGCCATCCAATAGCCGCGCTGGTCGTCGCGTACTTGCGGCTGACCCTGCATACGCAGATAACCGACGCGCTGGTCGCCGCCGGTATAGAGGCCGAAATACTCGTCGCGCTCTTCTTCGAAGGCGGCGGGCATCGAACCGGCGGCGCGCGTGGCCCAGTTGTCCTGGAACATGAGCCCCATCATGAGGGCCCAGAACGCGACGATGGCCGCGCCCGCGGCTAAGCGACGTCGACCCGGCCGCAGCACTTCTTGTACTTCTTGCCGCTGCCGCAGGGACAGGGCGCATTGGGCTTGACCTTCGTCTCGACGCGCACCGGCTGTGCCTTGGGCGGCGGCCCGGCCTCGCCCTCTTCAGCAGCGCGGCGGCCGCCGTTGGCCTGGCGGCGCTGCGACTGCGCGGCTTGCCCGGCCAGCGCGAAGCGGCCGGTATCGAAGGCGGCAAAGCTGCTGTCCGCCTGCTTGCTGGCGCCTACGTACTGATACTCGGCAAGGCCGGCGAAGGGGTCGGTCTCATGGGTCAGCGTACCGGCGCGCAGGCTGGCTTCACGCTTTTCGATGACGTCGGGGTCGGTCATGTGGAACAGGCGCTGGACCACGCCTTCCTCGATCGAGGCCACGAATTCCTGAAACATCTCGTAGCCTTCGCTCTTGAACTCGAGCAGCGGATCGCGCTGGCCGATGGCACGCATACGCACCGACTCGCGCAGATAGTCCATGGCGTAGAGGTGCTCTATCCAGCGGTCATCCACGTTGCGCAGCAGCACCATCAATTCCCAATTATGCATCTGGCGGCGGGCCGCGCGCTGGAAGTCGATCCCCTGGTCGTCGTCGCCGTGGCGCTTGCGGAAATCGGCACGAATAATCTCGGCAAAACGCCGCTCGCGGTCGGCGTACTCGTCCTTCACCTGTTGCACGAGCGCTTCGCGCAGCGGCAGGCCGGGCTCGTCTTCGTGCTCGGTATCGAATTCGAATCCGAAGCGCGCTTCGAGCACCGCTTCGAGACCTTCAAGGTCCCACTTCTCGGGCAGTGCATCCTCGGGCGCGTACTCCGCGATCGCATCGTCCACGATGTTCTCGAACATCTCGTGCAGCCGCTCGGTGATGTCCTGGTCTTCCAGCACCGCGCGCCGCATCTTGTAGATGTACAGGCGCTGCTTGTTCATTACTTCGTCGTATTGCAGCAGATGCTTGCGCACTTCGAAGTTCTGCTCCTCGACCTTGCGCTGGGCCTGCTCGATACGGCGCGCCACCATCTTGTAGTCGAGGGGCTGGTCGTCGAGTTCTTCGGACGTGGTCAGGGTGTCGAGCACCTTTTTCACCCACGGGCCGCCGAACAGCCGCGCCACTTCGTCTTCAAGGCTCACAAAGAAACGCGTGGTGCCCGGGTCGCCCTGGCGGCCGCAACGGCCGCGTAACTGGTTGTCGATACGGCGCGACTCGTGGCGCTCGGTGCCGATGATGCACAGGCCACCGGCTTCGCGCACGCCCTCACCCAGCTTGATGTCGGTGCCGCGGCCGGCCATGTTCGTGGCGATGGTAATGGCGCCGCGCTTGCCCGCATTGCCGATGATAGATGCTTCGCGCTCGTGGTGCTTGGCGTTCAAGACCTGATAGTTGTTGATGCCGCGTTCTTCGAGCGCCTGCGCCACCAACTCGGACTTCTCGATCGACACCGTACCCACCAGCACGGGGCGGCCCTCTTTGTGTACGCTGGCAATCTCGTCGCACACATACTTCAGCTTGCCACGCTCGGTACCGAAGACCAGGTCGCTCTGGTCGTCGCGGATGAGCGGCAGGTTGGTCGGGATCTGCATCACGTCGAGCTTATAGGTGCTGGCGAATTCGCCGGCCTCGGTGATGGCGGTACCCGTCATGCCCGCCATCTTCTCGTAGAGCCGGAAGAAATTCTGATAGGTGATGCTGGCGACGGTCTGGTTTTCGTGGCGGATGGGCACGCGCTCTTTCGCCTCGATGGCCTGGTGCAGGCCATCGGAATAGCGGCGGCCTTCCATCACGCGGCCGGTGAATTCGTCGACGATCAACACTTCGCCGTCGCGCACCATGTATTCGTCGTCGCGCTTGAAGAAGGTGTGCGCCTTCAGCGAATTCTCGATCATGTGCACGATGCCGATGTTTTCCTGCGTGAACAGGTCATCGATGCCCATCACGCGTTCAGCGTGCTCGAGCCCTTCGTCGGTGATGATGATCTGGCGCTGCTTCTCGTCGACCGTGTAGTGCTCTTCACGCTGCATG
>CAYMLC010000352.1:1821-4095 GCA_964390765.1 uncultured Nitrospirales bacterium | reverse complement strand
GGCAGCGCGTTGGGACAACCGCTGGCGCCTGCCCCCGCCAGCACCAGCGCCAGCCCCAGCAGGACCCGCGTCATTGCGTGGCGCCGCCCTGCGTGGAAGGCACGAGGTGCAACACCAGTTCCTGCGGGCGGCCCACCCCGAGCGGGCGCACCGCCACGTCGAGTTTCTTGCCCGGCTTGTAAAACGTCAGTTTGACACCATCGGCCTGCACCACCTGGTCCAGTTCCCAGTCGGTGGCGGGCAGGTTGTCGATATAGAAGCGGGCCAGCGCATTCACACTATCGCGGCTCGTATACACCATGCGGCCCAACTCGATGTCGGGCGACTGGTAGACGTAGGTGCGCTGCATCTCTTCGCGCGCACTGGCCGGCAGCGGAATGTCGGGAAAGCGCTGGTCAGGCGACATGGGCAGCGCGCCGGCTTCGGCGCTGGCGGCCGGCGCAAAGTTATTCGTCGCCTCCGACTGGCCCACGGTACCGGTCTCGGTATCGGTGGGCGGGTCTTCCAGCATGGGCCCGGGCCCGCCGGCCGTCTGGGTACCGGGCGCCGCGAAGGGGCTGCCCTGGCAACCCGCCAGACCCAGTGCCAGCACAATCAACAATGTGACGCTCAAACGAAACATCGTAGCCCTTGCCTGCGTGGTTCCGTGGCTGCGGACACACCCGCGCCGCGCGAATGGGGAGTGAGGATAACACAGCGGGTCGGGGCGCGCCAGCACGCCCGGCCGCTACGACTGGTCGCCCCCGTCGATGCGGTCGGGCCCAAAGTTGCCCGCGGTCCGCTCGTACTTGCCCTTACCGGCGCGGGTGTACTTGGTCCAGCCCAGCCGCCCCAGGTTCTCGTCGCTCAGGTGCTGCTTCTCGTGGCGGCTGTTCCAGCGGCCCGCCACGTGCGGCGCACCGTAAACGCGCTGCACCGGCACCCCCGTCTCGGGGTGGTGCGTCAGGGCCGGCTCGTCCATCTCCTGGTCCACGTCGAACACCTCGCCTTCTGAGTCGTCTTCATTCATGACCTGGTAGGTGTAGCGCGGCATAGCTCAGCGCTCCTTATCTCTGCTGCTGCAGCAGCGGGGGCCGTGGGCCCTGTTCGTTCCACGCGATAAACAGCGATACCACAATCACGGCAAGCGCCAGCCCCACCCCCGCCAGACCAAGGGCCAAGGCGTTCTCCGGCCCCGCGGGCCCAGGTCCGAGCACTTGTTTGGCCACCACAACCACCACCGGCGCGGGCCCCGCCGCACCCGGGCGACCCGCGATACGAAACCGGCCCGGCGCGTCCACATCGAAGGTATACACGTTGTAGCCCACGCGCTCGCCGGTGTCGAAGGTATTATCGACCAGCGGCGCACGCAAGGGCAGCGGCACGTTGTCAATCGCCCGCGTCACCTCGACCTCGGGCTGGGGCGCACCGGCCGGGCGCTCGGGCGCGGTGCCGGCCGCGGTGCGCTCAACCTCGCGCCAGATGGTCCAGCGGCCCGCCTCGTTCAGGTCGACCTCGGCACTGCCCGGCAATTCCAGCCGCAGATTCACCGGGCGCGGCTGTTCGGTAAGCCGCCACGCAAAGAGCGCAACCCCCGTGATCGCGGCCATCACGATAAGGCCGGCCGCCACCTTGCCCGCGACGCCGCTGTCGCCCGGGTCGAAATCGTCGTGCGGCGGTTGCGGCTCAGCCAATGCCGTGGGCCGCCTCATACTGCGCGATGGCGTCGCCGTGGCGCAGCGTCAGGCCGATCTGGTCCCAGCCGTTGAGCAGACGCTCCTTGAGGAACGGCGGCACGTCGAAGGCAATGGTATCGCCATCGGGCTTGGTGATGGTCTGCGCCGGCAGATCGATGTGCAGACGATAGCCCTCGTGCGCGCGTACGTCGGCCAGCAGCGACTCGATGGTCTCCCAGGGCAGCGCGATGGGCAGCATCCCGTTGTTGAAGCAGTTGTTGTAGAAGATATCGGCATACGACGCCGCGATGATGCATCGGATGCCGTAGTTGCTGAGCGCCCACGGCGCATGCTCGCGCGACGAACCACAGCCGAAGTTCTCGCCCGACAGCAGAATGCTCGCACCCGTGTAGCGCGGCTGGTTCATCTCGAAATCGGGATTCGGCGTCTCGCCGTCGTCGAGGTAGCGCCAGTCGAAAAACAGCATGGGGCCATAGCCCGTGCGCTCGATGCGCTTGAGAAACTGCTTGGGGATGATTTGGTCGGTGTCCACGTTGTGCGCCTCGAGTGGCGCCACGATGCCGTCAAGGGTGGTGAAGGGGGTCATACTCAATTCCTT
>CAYMLC010000352.1:0-1811 GCA_964390765.1 uncultured Nitrospirales bacterium | reverse complement strand
GGGTCGGTTTCGTCAATAGCGTTCGATGCGTACCGTTCGATAGCGGCGGGCGTAATCGCTGCTGCCGTAGCCGCCGAAGTCGAACAACACGCCAATAATCAGCAGCGCCAGGCCCGCGCCCTCGATGCCGCCAAACTCATTGAGCGCCAGCGCATAGGCACAGGTGGTGAAGGGCAGAAAGAAGAAGCCCAGCACCGGCCACAGCACCGTGTCGAAGGCCTGCCCGCCGTAACCGGTCAACCACATCAGCACCAGCGCCACGCGCGGCAGTGCCACCACGATGAGCGCACCAAAACAACAGGGCATAGCGCTAAGCCTCCTCTACGCCACGCGTGTGTAAATGGGCGAACACAGCGACCGCTACCCGATACGTCTCCCGGGCCATGGTTAAGCTGTGCCGGGCATAGGCCTTTTCGTCGGGACTCACAACCAAATCCCCTCGCGGTGCACGTTGCGATAAAAGGGGCTCACCCGGCTGAGCGGTTTGTCCCAGGATTCTCGTGAAGACACGGTCAGTTCGATGGGCCCTTCCACCGCTTGCGTAGCTGCGTAGACGTCATCCAGCAGCAGGCAGTAATCTTCGCCATCCACCGGATAGTCGGTAATCACCTTGAAGTCCCAGTCGCTTTCGGGCGTGGCATCGCCGCGCGCGCGCGAACCGAACAGGCACACAGCGGCTTCGGGGTGGCGCTTGCGCACCGCGGCCGCCACCAGGCGCCCGACTTCAAGGGGGTCGGTTATGGTTTCTTGTGTTGCCATCGTGCTGCGGCGCCGATCAGGAAACCGGCACCGGGCCGTCCTTGAATTCCCACTCACGGATGTCGACAAAGCGCCCACGGATGGCGGCGGCCACCGCCATCGCCGGACTCACCAGGTGGGTGCGGCCGCCCTTGCCCTGGCGGCCTTCGAAGTTGCGGTTCGAGGTCGACGCGCACCGGTCGCCGGGGTTCAGGCGGTCGTCGTTCATCGCCAGGCACATCGAGCAACCCGCTTCGCGCCATTCGAAGCCAGCCGCCTGGAATACTTCGTGCAAGCCTTCCGCCTCCGCCTGCAGCTTCACCGCCTGCGAACCCGGCACCACCATGGCCAACGCGATGCTCGGGTGCACGGTGTGGCCCTGCACGACCTTGGCGGCCGCGCGCAGGTCTTCGATGCGGCTGTTCGTGCACGAGCCCAGGAACATCTTGTTGATGGCGATGTCGCGGATGGGCACGCCCTCTTCCAAGCCCATGTATTTGAGGGCCTTTTCGGCCGCGATACGCTCGTTTCCGCTCAGCGTGGCCAGGATGGGCGTGGTGCCGTTGATGCCGCATACCATACCGGGCGAGGTGCCCCACGTGACCTGCGGCTCGATCTCGGCCGCATCCAACTCGACCACGGTGTCGTAGCTGCAGCCGGCGTCGCTGGCGTAGCGCAGCCAGTGGCCCGCCAACTCGTCCCAGCCCTTGTCCTTTGGCAAGTACGCGCGGCCCTTCAGATATTCGACCGTCTTCTCATCCGGCGAGATCAGGCCGGCGCGCGCCCCCGCCTCGATGCTCATGTTGCAGATCGTCATCCGCCCTTCCATGCTCAACCCGCGGATGGCTTCGCCGGTGTATTCGATCACGTACCCCGTGCCGCCCGCCGTGCCAATCTTGCCGATAATGGCCAGGATGATGTCCTTGGCCGTCAGGCCCAGCGGCAGCTTGCCGTTCACGCGCACTTCCATGGTCTTCGACTTCTTCTGCAGCAGCGTCTGCGTCGCCAGCACGTGCTCCACTTCGCTGGTGCCGATGCCGAAGGCCAGCGCGCCGAACGCGCCGTGCGTCGAC
>CAYMLC010000351.1:0-4107 GCA_964390765.1 uncultured Nitrospirales bacterium | reverse complement strand
ACACTTCGCCCGGCGCCAGGGCAAAGAGGGCCTGCCGGTGCTCGGCCTCGTTGATGGACTGCGTCTGCCAGCCCATCATGCCGCCTTCCTGCGTGGTGATGGCGGAGTGCTGGTCGGCCAACTCGGCAAAGTCTTCGCCCGCCCGGGCGCGCGCCGCCACTTCGCGCATCTGCTCGGTCGGCTGCGGTTCGAGCGAGATGGCCACATACTCCGCGATGTTGCGGTCGGGCTCGCGGAATTCTTCGGGATTGTCGCGGTAGTGGGCGCGCAGTTCCTCTTCGGTGGCTTCTACGGGCGGCTGCACGCGCACATAGCGCACCTGAAACGTGGTGTTGCGCTCGAGCACGCTCTCGCGCAGTTCCTCATCCGACACCCGCGCCTGTGCCCCCACAAACTCGAGGATGGCCTGGCGCCGAATGTCTTCGCGGATACTCTCGTAGACCTCGTTCCAGTTCAGCGTCGAGGCGCGGCGGCGCACCCATTCGTTGTAGCGCTCGGGGTCGAAGTTGCCCTCTTCATCCTGGAAAATCTGGTCTTCGCGCAGGCGCGCCTCGACCAGTTCCTGGCCGGGGCGAAGGCCCCGCTCGCGCTCCTTGTAGCGCAGCAAGGCCGATTCAACGACCTGGTTGAACACTTCGTCGGCTTCGCCGGTGGCGGCCAGTTCGGCATAGGTCGGCTGTTCCTGCTGGCCCCGGGCCAGCTGCTGCTGGCGCATACTGAGCGCGCGCAGGTATTGCGCCGTCGTGATCTCGACGCCACCCACAGAAGCCAGTTCCTCCTGGGTCGGGTCGACGCGCGTGGGCGCGCTGCCGGGCATGGGTACGCCAAAGGCGAACACCATGGTTCCGCCGATGAGCAGAATCAGCACGACCAGAATTTCGCGCCGGTACGTGCGCATCAGATCTTGCATGCGCGGGTATCTCCTGGGCGGCGCGTGCCTGTGGTGCGCCGCCGGTTGCACGGGATGCGCCCGTGCCTGTGGCCTATTGGAAACCCGGGAGTCTAGCCAAGGTGCGACGAGTGCGGCAAGCGGGCCACGCAGCGCGTGGCAGGGCGGCGCGGGAACGGGTGCCGGCGGTCAGCGCGGAATCCTTTCCAGGCCGCCGGTGCTTTGTTACCATCGATTGCGCCGGTAACAATCAGGCGGGCGCCTAGCTGGCCGCCGCCAACTTGGCGGGCGCCAACGACGCGATGCGCGGGCAATGCTGACACGCCCGCTGTGGTTTAGAGTACAGTGCAGACCGTGACTGAGAAACCGACGACAGCCGATACGGCGCCGCCCCACGGCCGGGTTCCCATCGAGTTGGTGGGCCGGCCGGGCGATGCATCGCTCGAGTTGCGCGGCAGCATTCTTATCTACCATCGGCGCTCCTTCGTCACCGCGGCATCGGTCTTTATCCCCGTGGAATGGTTGCGCGTCGAGAACGAGCGCCGGCGCGACCTGCGCCGCCTCTACCACGCCACGCTCAGCCTCATGATTGCCGTGCTGTTTCTGCTGCCGCTCGTCTACATCCTGCGCGTGCTGCCGCCCCTCACGGCAGTCGATACCGCGATGGCGGTGGCCTTCGGCGGATTGAGCCTGGTGACGGCGGCTGCGGGTATCGGCGGGCTGGTGTGGTTTGCGCTGCCGCGCACGCTCACCCGGCTGCGGGTGCAGGGCCAGCCCTACCACATGCACATCACCTTCTGGCGGATGCCGGGGCGCAATGCGCGGCTCGACCGCCTGATCGATGCGGCGCGCGCCGCGCAGGCCGATGTGGAAGAGACCATGCCCTACCCCGTGCGTATGAACCACATCTGGCGGCGGCCACGCCCCGTGCGCATGGCGCTCTTGAAGGGTTTCGCGGTCAGCGCGGTGCTCTATGCCGTGCTGCTGGTGCTCGAGATGCTGCGGCTGCAGGGCATCGTGCCGCCCTTTCCGCGGGCCGCTTTCGCCATTGTGCTGCTGCCGCCGCTCGTGAACCTGGCCATGCTGGCCTGGCAGCGCTTCCTGGGCCTGGCCGAGCCGCCCGGCTTTCGCCGTGCCGTACGCGACTACCACGCCGGCCGCCTGGCCGAGGCCGAGCACTGGCTCGATTCGGTCTTGCGCACCACGCCCGACTACCCCGCCGCGCAACTGCTTATGGTGCAGGTCTGCGCCGAGCAGTATCTCTTCGACAAGGCCTTCCGCTACTGCGACAAGCTGTCGGAAGAGCACCCCGCACTCGCCCAGCGCCTGCAGGGCAGCCTCTGGGAAATCAAGCGCATCTACGGCCGGATGGAAGCCTGACGCCTACACGGGGTGTAAGCCCACCATGAGGACAATTCTGTCCTGCATGCTTAACACTTCTCACACTGTTACTGCCTGAGAAGATTGGAATTCGAAAGAACAGTCACACATTCCTTGCGTTGATCTGGGGTGAGAGATTCTACTGCCAATAAGGCTTCTTGTGCTCTGTTCCTGGCAACTTCAGCATCCGAAGGTATCTTCCGTTGTTCTTTCAAAGCCTTGATGTCGTCAGCACACCTGACTTTGCCTTGTTCTACAGCTTTCTCAATCCCATCATATTCTCTTGGCGTGAGAAATTTGAAGTTGTTGCTAAGCAGACTTTCTGTCATGCTTTTTAATTCAGGCTTTGGCCAATCCCGTGTGCCCACCCTTGCATACATCTCACCGAGCATCCAGGCCAGTCGCGCACGAAATTCATCATTAAGTGAAGCAACACGACAGGTCAACAATTTGTCTTTATCACCCAATGCTAGATATGTTTTTTTTCTTAAGTCGGCCGCAACGGATTCTTGTAATCCAATAGCGGGGTCCTCGAAAAGAAAGAAGAGGTCGGGCTGATCATTATTTATTAGACGACGAAGCCATTCGTACGCTTTCTCTCTTGCTTTTGTGGATGCGTACCCGAACTCAGCCATTGTTCGCTTCGGGCTGTCGTTTAGGGGGCCTGCGATGTGATCGAAGAGCCAATCTTCTATAGGTGTGCAAGGGGCGAGACTCAATACGCGCGCTTTGTTGTTCGCGATGTCGCAACTCTGAGTGCAGAGGAGCAAGAACGGAGCATCAAAGAGGTTTGGGTGTACCGCCGAAAATGATTCGCCGACTTCTTCTTTGACTTTGCTCACACTTAACACGTCGCCCTGCGAAAGAACTTTGGGCATTTCCTGACGATAAGTCCAATGAACCGGCCTTTGGTACATGACTGCTGCTCAGGCTTAATCTCAAAGTGTACCTTCTGTTACCTGCTCATCGGCTACTTGAAGGCGTAGGTGATGAGGCCGAATCTTGTGCGGATATAGATTAATACTTACGTCTCTATTATATGCATTTAGTTTGATGAGTCTTTGGTAAAGGCCGCGCGAATGGAAACCGATTCTGGATGTCTGTGCAATAGGGTTGTCGTGCGTGATCTCGTACCTAGGTATAATCGGATCTTCTGCTTGCAAAGCCTCGGTGTTTGTTTCTTTATTGATGTTTGCGTCTGTATTCATTCTTCAATCTCTTCTTCGAGGTTCACGCCATAAACTTTTTTTGTTAGATCCAAAATGTAGCTATCATAAGAGCAAAAACCGATAGGTTCTCCGTTTATGCGTATGTCTTGCCACGCCTTGTTCTGCAATGCGTGGTGAAAGTTGTTATAGAAAACGTAGGAATGCTCAGATGTCTTTTGCGTAAGAGTCAAGTTAAGGGTGCAGTCTTCGTTAATTCTGAGTTTTCGTGCGTTTTGCTTTAGCGGTACCTGGACATTGTTTAGCGCGAACTTCGCATAGTCAGCTCCCCCAAACAAAGCCTCGGCTTCTGGCAAATGACTGACTTCGTAAGCAAGATTTACCCCCATCGCCGCGAGTGGCGTATGGTGCAACTCCTTCAGTACCGACCGTGTTAATGCATCTATCTTGGCGGTTTCCTCAAAATTGGAGCACTTTACACCTATGGTTAGGCGGCCCTCATCGCACGCGACACTAAAAAGTTGATTCGACAACTCTAGCGTAATGCTCAGGCCGGGCCCTAGGCGCACGTTAGCTGCATAGTCCGGTAGTGGCAGTTGCTCTTCTAACAGTCCATTTAGATCCATTTAACTTTGCATACATACGAATGAGTGCTGAAAATAATGCTGGCAT
>CAYMLC010000350.1:0-4109 GCA_964390765.1 uncultured Nitrospirales bacterium | reverse complement strand
GCAGGCCGTGCTCGCCCGACTCCTCGGCCAGCACGCCATAGCCGCTTTCCCGCAGCACCTGCAGAATATCCGCCTCGGCGTCGCGGTCCAGTTGCAGCTTGATGTCGCGCCCGGCTTCACTCAGTACCTCGTGCGCGCCCGACATCGCCTGCCGCAGACGCGCGCCGGCCCGGCGTGCGGCCTCCTCCGCCAGCTCGCGCTCACGGCTCCACATGCGCGCCTTGCTTTCCATTGGTGGGCGGCGCGTGGTGCAGCCAGCGGCCACGCCGCATGGTCAGCCACCCGGTAACCATGTGCGCCACCACACTGAACGCATCCTCGACTGGGCCGTACTCATCGGCCGTGGTCGGAACGTGCAGCACAATGTCGCAATGGTCGGGCAGCGCACCGCCATCCAGTCCACACAAGCCAATGCAGACCGCGCCCTGGGCGCGCGCCACCTCGAGTCCGCGCAGAATATTCGGGCTGTTGCCGCTTACCGAAAGCGCTATCACCACGTCGCCCGGCTGCATGCGCCCGTGCAACTGCTGGGCAAACACTTCGTCGTAGCCGCAGTCATTGGCAATTGCCGTGAGCGAGGGCACATTGTCGCCGAGCGCATAAGCACGAAAAGCGGGCACGCCCTCGACATAGGCACCGGCGACGAGGTCATTGACCCAATGCGAGGCGATGGCGCCGCTGCCACCGTTCGCCATGAAATACAGCATGCGGCCCTTGCTGCACGCGTGGTGCAAGACATCCACGACCTGTGCAATCACCGTGGGGTCGAGTGCCGCGAGCAACGTTTGCACGCGGTCAATATAGCGCGCGGCGTAGTCGGCGCTGTCGGTAGAAGCGTTATAGAGCCGTGCCAGTTCGTGCACGCCTGGTCTCCCGTCCCCTCGATGCATTACAACACAGCCCCGTATGCGAGGGGAAGCGGGCCAGGCTTGTCCTGGCGGCGAACAATCGGCAGGCTAGCCGTTCAACGGGAGGACAGGCGCATGAAAGAACTGGCCAACCAGGTAGCGCTGGTCACGGGTGCCGGCAGTCCGCGCGGCATCGGCTGTGCCGTGGTGCAGGCGCTTGCACAGGCGGGCGCACACATCGCCGCAACCGACATTGCCACCGGCACCCCCGACCCCATCCAGGAAGCACTGGGCTACCGCTTTGGCGCCGACCAGGGACTCGACGCCACCGTCGAGACCGCGCGCACCCACGGAGTCGATGCCATTGGCCTGACCGCCGACCTGGGCGATCCCGCGCAGGTACAGGTCCTGGTGCAGGGCGTGCGCGAACACTACGGGCGCCTGGACCTTCTGGTGAACGTTGCAGGGGGCGTGTGGGGCAGCAACCGCATTGGTGAATACGACCCGGAGCAGTGGTGGCACACGGTGCGGGTCAATCTCTACGGCGTGTTCCTGACCACGCACTACAGCCTGCCGCTGCTCGAGGCGCACGGCGGCAGCATCGTCAACATCGCCAGTATCGCGGCCGCGCGCAGCCATGACATGCTCTCGCCCTACGGCGCGGCGAAGGCGGGCGTGGTGCAGTTCACGCGCGATGTGGCCGCCGAATACGGGCCGCAGGGCATCCGCGCCAATGTGCTGCTGCCCGGCGATATCGAAACCGACATGAACGCGATGGAGATGAAAGGTCTCGCCATGCTGCTGGGCGTCGATGAGGACGAAGCCCGGCAGATGAATGCCGCCAGCACGCCCCTGCGGCGCATGGGCCAGCCGGCCGATGTGGCCGAGGCGGTGGCCTGGCTGTGCAGTCCCCGCGCCAGCTTCATCACGGGTGCGGCGATACCGCTCACGGGCGGGCGCGAGCTGCCGTTTCGAGGGGGCTAGTGCTACCGGCCCAACAACGCAACTATCAGTCTTGTGCGCTCGGGGCTTCGGTGCCGACCACCTCGCCCAGTGGATTCACCAGCACTTCGTATTCCTCGCCATCGAGCACATACTCGATTTCGTAGAACACCACGTTGCGACGCGAGTACGACACGTCGGCCGCGTCCGCCTCAGCGGGAACCACGGCGCGCACGGCCGCCGGTGTCGCGTCCGCCGCGACCTCCTCTTCCGACTCGATCAGCACGCCGCGCTCACTCAGCGTCACCTCACGCTCACCGGTGGGCGTGTCCCATTCGGCTTCATAAAAGATATCATCGCCCCGTCGCTCGGCTTCGTATTCGATTTCAGCGCCGGCGGGCACCAGCTGCGCCGCGGCCGCGCGGACCGCGTCGGGCACTTCATCAACCGCGACCGGCTGCTCCGTCGTTTCGAGGAGCAACGGCGAATCGCCTGTCATGCGCCACTCGACCGGGGTCCATCCTTCGTCCGACGGCGCCGTGGCACAGCCAGTCGCAAGCAGCGCCACGCACGCCACCCACAGCGGCAAAATCCCTGGCATCTTTACGATAAGTCCTCCTCCGTGGCAGGCGCCCTACGTGCGCGCTACCCCGTCCAGTTCCAAGACCAAATCCGCACCGTAGGCGGTGCTGGGCGTCTGATAGCCTACGGGCGCATCGCCCGACAACACCTTCTGCGCGATGTGTACCGTGGCCGCAGAAGTCAGCGTATAGCCGTCGGGGGTCTTCATGGTTGCGCAGCACTGGTCGCCCTGCGCGTTGCGCACCTCACCGTACAGGCGGCACCAGCCGCGTGCCCGGTCCTCATCGGTGGGTCCGGCGGGCGCCGCGTCGATGCGCCCCTTGAGAAAACGCTGCACCGGCCCACTGCCCAGCACCGGCCCTAGAAAGCGGCTGCTCCACGCGAACCAGCGCAGGCCGGCAGGCGCCGCCATGTAGACCTCGATGTTCGGGATGCCGGTCGAGCGCCACGCGGTCGCCACGTCGCCCCAGGGAATCGCCATGGCCGGCATGCGTTTGCCACCGCCATAGTCGATCTCGCGCACCCGATAACAGCCCGGCACCGGCGTGAGGCGGCCTTCCCGGCGCACGAATCCGCCGCGGTGGATGTTCTCGACAATCGTGGTCGCCGTACCGTGTGAGGGGCGCCCCGAACTGGCGATGGCCAACACCAGGTGCGTGGCACTGGGCAACGTGCGTTTCAGGTGCGCCGCCAGGCAATCGCTCGGCACCACGTCGAAACCGGTGCCCGGCATGACCATGATGCCCGCTTCCTTCGCGCGCGCGTCCATCGCAGCCAGCGCTTCGAAGACCTCGATTTCGCCGGTGATATCGAGGTAATGCACCCCGTTGCGCAGACAGCCATCGGCCATGGGCACGGCCGTACGCGAGAAGGGCCCCGCGCAATGCGCTACCGCCGCCATGCCTTCGAGTCCGGCATCCACCTCGGCCGGATCGTCCAGACCAAATACGCGGTAGGGCGCGCCAAAGGCGTCCGCCACTTCGCGCGCGCGCTCGGCGTTGCGGCCCGCCACCATCACATCGATGCCCCGCGCCTGTGCGTCGGCCATCACCAGGCGGCCGGTGTAACCATATGCGCCGTAGACCAGTAGTGTCTGACTCATAGCCCCTCCGCCGCGCACGCTAGGCAAGCGGTTATACGCCTGTCAACCGGCGCGGTCCGTTGCGGGCCACCCCAGCCCCTGCTATCATCGCGAGCCCACGGAGAACGCGCTTGCCCAAACCCACGGAAAAAGGCGACACCACCCTCAGCCGCACCGGCGACGTAACGCTGGTCACGGCAGGGCCCGGCGAATCGGCGGCGCAAGCGCCCTGCCTGCGCGCGAGCATGATCGTGCTGGCGGGCTGGGAAATCGGCCGTGAGATCACGCTGGACGGTGGCCAGACCATCGGCCGCTCACCCCTCGCCCACATCACCATTGGCGTACCGTCCGTCTCGCGCCGCCACGCACAGATCGAGCGGCGCGTCGAGAGCGATGAAGAGTTCTTCGAGATCACCGACCTCGACAGCAGCAATGGCACCTACGTGAACAATGCGCGCGTCGAGCGGGCGCGCCTGAAAAATGGCGACAAGGTGACCATGGGCGAGGTGCTGCTCAAGTTCATCGTGCAGGATGACGCCGAGGCGCAGTACCACCAGGTTGTGCATCGGCTCATCAACTACGACCGGCTGACCGGCCTGCTCACCCTCGACGCCTTTCGCCAGCGCGCCGAACACACCTTGCGCCGCGCCGCACCC
>CAYMLC010000349.1:2637-4111 GCA_964390765.1 uncultured Nitrospirales bacterium | reverse complement strand
GGCCGTCATCACCGCCAACGGCTTCACCGACACGTCGCGCCTCAACAATGTGATTGTGTTGCGCCGCAACCCGCAGGGTAAGCCCTATGTCATCAAGACCAACCTCGCGGTGGCATTGACGCGCGGCCACACCGAAAACGATATTCTCTTGCGGCCCTTCGATACGGTCTATGTGCCGCGCACCACGATTGCCCGGCTCAACCTCTTCGTCGAGCAGTACATCGACAACATGGTGCCCTTCAACAACAACCTCGGCATCAACGCGCAGTACTACCTGAACGAGCAGCAAATCGACAGCAGGTCGCGCAACTTTAACTTCAGCACCGGCGTCACCGGGTTGGTGGACGTCCTCAACCCGTAGGCCGGCGCCGCAAGCGGACGCGGACAGGAGAAACTCCGCCAGGCCCGGGGGGCCGGCGGCCGGCGCCCACAAGGCGGCGGAGCGAACGAGGAAGCATCTAAGATGGACCAACGCCAATTCTTCTTGCGCGATATCCTGACCGTGGTGTTCAAGCACCTGCGGTTGATTATTCTCGTGCCCGTGCTGCTGTTCGTGGTGGTGGCCGCGCTCAACTACATCTGGCCGCCGATGTACGAGTCGGAAGCGAAGGTGCGCCTGGTGAAGGGCCGCGAAGTCGTGCAGAGCGACCTCACCGTGACCCAGCAGGCGCAAGATGTGGTCATGCATTCGCTGACCATCGAAGACCTCGCCTCGGAAATCGAACTGCTGCGCAGCAACGACCTGCTCGAAGAGGTCGTCACCAATCTCGCCCTGCACGAAAACCCGGCCTTCCCCTATGGCTCGGGCGCCTTGCAGGCGCCTTACTACGCGCTGCGCAGCGTCGCCGCCGGCATCCTCGATGTGCTTGGCCTGTACAACCAGGCCGACGCCGTGCAACAGGCCATGCAAGAACTGGACAACGCCATTTACGCCGAACCCGTGCGTGACAGCTTCGTCCTGCGCGTCGCGGTTCGCCTGGGCGATCCGGTTCTCGCGCAGGAGGTGCTCGGCGAAGTGCTCGAGCAGCACCGGACCCTGCACATCGAAGTCTTCAAGACCCCGGACAGCACGGCCTTTTTCCGCGAACAGCTCGCGCGCGTGTCGGACCAGCTCGATGAGGCCGAAGGAAACCTGCGCAATTTCCGTGGCGACAACAGCATCTCGCTGATGGACCGCGAGGAAGACCTGCTGCTGACGCAATTCACCGAATCGCAGCGCCTCTTGCAGCAACTGCGCCAGACGCAGCAGGCCTTGGCCGCGGCCGATGGCCCCGGCAGCGATACCACGGTGGCCGCGCTGAGCACGCAGACGGAATCGACCGTGGTACGCGAGATGCAGCTGCGCCTGCTTGAGCTCGTGCTCGAGCGGAACCGCGTCATCCAGTCGCTGGGGCCGCGCCACCCGCAGGTCATCAGCCTGAACGAGCAAGTGCGCGCGGCGCAGTCGGACTTGGAAGAGGCGCTGCAACAGACC
>CAYMLC010000349.1:0-2627 GCA_964390765.1 uncultured Nitrospirales bacterium | reverse complement strand
CGTCACCGAAGACAAGGTGGAGAGCACCGCCGCGCGCCTGGCGCAACTGAACAACACAAAAGACACGCTGGCCAAGCTGCAGGAAGAGCGCGACCTGCTGAAAGAGACCTACGAACTGTACACACAGAAGGTCGAAGAATCGCTGATCAGCGACCAGCTGGCCCAGAACCGGGTGACCAGTGTCCGCGTGGCCAGCAGTCCTTCGCTGCCGGTTAACCCAGTCAGCCCGAATCGCCTGCTCAATCTCGCGGTTGCCCTCATCGGTGGCATCATTGCGGGCCTCGGTCTCGCCTTTCTGCTCGACTACTTCGACCACGGCCTGAAGACGCCGGAAGATGTGGACCACTATATGGGCATCCCGGTGCTGGCCTCGTTCTTCAATAAGGGTGGCCAGCCACTGGACCGGCGCCAGGGCGACCGCCTGGCGGTGATGGTCGATTCGCTGCAGCCCAGCGAGGGCACGCCCACGATCGAAGTGACCAGTGCGGTGATGGGCGAAGACGCGGGCCCTGTGGCGCTGCTGCTCGCCGAATCGTTTGCCAACAACCCCGAAGGCAAGACCCTGCTCATCGACCTGGCCGGCGATGTGGGCCGCCCGCCCAGCAGCCAGTACGGTGTGGCCGATGTGCTGACGGGCCAGGTCAATGCCGACGACGTGTTCGGCGGCAGCGACCCGCTCGTCATTGTGGGGCGCGGCGTCCAGGGCGAGTTCCCCGCCTACCTGTGGGGTTCCGACCGCATGCGCGAGTTGCTCGCCGACCTGCGCCGCCAGTTCCGCTATATCGTATTCAACGTCGATCCCGTACTGAGTTCGGAAGACGCGATGAAGGTGAGCAAAGTGGCCGATGGCGTGGTCTTCTCAATCAAGGCCAACGCCACCCGCCGCGAAGTCGTGAATCGCGCGGTGCGCCAGCTTACGGACGGCGGCGCCACCATGGCCGGCGCCGTGCTGACCCAGCGCACGCAGACCATTCCGAACGCGGTCTATCGCAAGATTTAGGCGGCGCAATCGTGTAGAACAGACGCGGCGCTCGTAACGGGTCGCCGCGTTTTTGTTATCGAAGAGACAGATAGCGCACCGCGGGGCGCGGCCGGTGAAGGTGCCGGCACCCGCCGCGGACTTGGGCTGCACACGGGTGGCGCGAGGTGCGCGCGCCCGGGGGAATTGGCGGTGCGCCAGGCTGGTGCGCCCCCGTCTCCCATTCATCAGGCATCATAGAGGAGAGTGTTTCATGTTGCGCTTGTCCGCCTTCGCCCCGCTGGCCGCACTGGTGCTGGCGCTGGCCCCCCTCGTCGGGGCCCACGTCTTTGTCGACAGCAATGCCCCCGGCGGCGACGGCACCAGTTGGGGCGCTGCCTTCAACCAGGTGCAGCCCGCCATCGACGCCGCCGTCGCACGCGGCGAAGCCCAGGTCTGGGTGGCCGCGGGCACGTACCCCGTGGTCGAGAACAACGGCGGTTCGTTGACGCTTGCCAAGGCTGTGGGCGTAAGCGGGGGCCTGACCCGCAGCGTTTTCGTCGAGAATGCTCGGAACCCGGGTGCACTCCCGGGCGCCGGCGACCTTACGGACGCGCCAAGCTGCCTTAACCGAGAAGGCAACAACCGACTGGCTTACCGTGTCCCATCGGAATCGACGGCGACCTCTGGGCTACCCCGTCTTGAGCAGAACCGCTGCGACCCTGGTGCCTTGGCCTTTAGCAGTCACGCTGTATCCGAAGAAGCTGCGCGGCAAGGTGAGGCCGATGGCCCACCGTCTTTCCCAACACAGGTCTATGTAGACCGTAACAGTGCGGCGAGCACACCGGACGGACGCAGTTGGGCAACAGCCTTCGCAACGATTCAAGATGGCTTGGATGCCGCCGTAGCCCGTGGTGTGCGTACCATTTGGGTGGCCGCAGGTAATTACAATGAAGACCGCAGTCCGCGCGGCACGCTTAACTTGACAGACGATGTCACTTTACTGGGCGGATTTCTCGGTACAGAACTCGAGGCGCAACAACGAGATCCAAGCGTCAATCTGACGATGATTGACGGGAGCACCGCAGCGGGTGGTTCCCCAGCGCCCAACGTTGTGGTGGCACGCGGCAACACCAGCATCGAGGGTTTCACGATTCGCGGAGGCCAAGGAACGATTGGTGCCGGCCTGCTGGCCGAGGCCCCCAGCAGCCTGAGCCTGAACGACTGCATCTTCGAGGCAAACAACGCATCCGCAACTGGTGGTGCGCTTCAGGCCAATGGCCCCGTCCTTACCGCAACGAATGTTGCCTTCCGCAATAACGGCGCAAATGCAGGCGGCGGCGTCGCCATTTCCGATGCGACATTTACTGCCAGCGGACTGCTTTTTGAAGGAAACAATGCAAGTACAGGAGCCGGAATTCTTGCTTCTGATGACAGCACGGTCACCTTAAGTTCATCTGTCATGCGCAGCAACGATGCCACACAATCGGGCGGTGCCATCGCACTCCTCGATTCCGTGGCCAATGTCTTCGACGTCCGCTTTGAAAGCAATCGCGCCGCGATCAGCGGTGGCGCCATATTCGCAAATGCGTTTGCCAGCCTTGATGTAGCCCGTTCAACGTTCTTCGACAACCGCGCGCAACAAAATGGCGGGGCTATCGGCGCCGTC
>CAYMLC010000348.1:0-4129 GCA_964390765.1 uncultured Nitrospirales bacterium | reverse complement strand
GTCATCGAACCGCGCGCGGGCCAGTTCCGGCTCAACCCGGGCCACCTGAAGGCCATGCGCGACCGCGGCGACGCACCGTCTTTTGCCCTGCTCGAGACGACGCCCGACGCGGTGACCGCCACCATCTATGAACTGGACGGCCACGTGCGTGCCCAACAGACGTTCTCGCGGGCGGCCCTGAACGCACCGGCATGAACCAGCCCACCACGCCCGGCGGGCGCACGCAGCCCACCATGCCCACGAAGCCGTGTCCCCATTGCGGCGATGCCATGCCCGCAGCGCGCGGCGTGTGCCCGGCCTGCGGCGGCATGACCACCTGGTTCAAGGTGCGGCTTTCGCTTGGCTGTATTTCGATAAGCCTTGCATTTGGCGGAATACTGGTTATGCTGTGGCTGGCGCTACAGGCCAGCAACTGAGGCCCGACGACCGAGAAAACCAGGGAGACGAGCGCATGTCCACAGCGTCGACGCCGCCGGAAGCCAATGCCTTGCAAACCGAGATAGACGCCGTGTTCGCGCGCTGGGACGATGCGCTGGCGCGCCAGGACCTGGAAGCGTTGGGCACGTGCTATGCCAGCAACGTGAAGGTCTTCGACATCGCCGGGTCGCGGCTCGAGGGCTACGACCAGCTGGCCGAGGTATGGAAGATGTGCTTCCCCTATTTTCCCAACCCGATCGGTTGTCAGCGCAAGGAGATGCGCCTCGAACCGGGCAGCGACCTTGTCGTGGCCAGCTACTTCTCGCGCATGACCGGCATGGAGACCGACCACCCCTCCGCGCGCTCGTGGCTGCGCACCACGACGTGCTTTACGCGCAGCGCCGACGGCTGGAAAATCTGCCACGAGCACAGCTCGCTGCCGGTCAACTGTATGGAAGAGAAGCCGGAATACATCCTCGAAGACTGACGCACTCTGGAAGACTGAAACGATGAGTCCAATCGCGAACACGCTGCGTGCGCGGAGCGCTGCACGGGCTGTCCTGCTCCCGGTTTTGCTCGTGGTCGGTGGCCTTGTGCTGGCCCCGCCCACCCTCGCGCAGCCCACCGACGACGACGCGCCGCAGCCCCTGCCGCCGGCGCGCCTGACCACGGAGTATCTCGAAGCGCCCATGGGACTCGACACGCGCGTGCCGCGATTCGGATGGTGGCCGCGCCACGAGGGGCGCAACGTGCGCCAGGCAGCGTGGCAGGTGCAAGTCGCCAGGAAGGCGGAAGACCTTGAGTCCGGCGGCGGTCTCGTGTGGGACAGCGGCCGTACGGAAGGTGCAGACTCGTTTCACGTGGAGTACGGGGGCACGCCGCTGGCCACGGGCACGCGGTATCACTGGCGGGTGCGCTACTGGGACGACCAGGACGCCGTAAGCGCATGGAGCACGCCGGCCGTCTTCGAGATGGGCCTGCTGTCGCGTGAAGACTTTTCCGCCGGCTGGGTGCAGGGCCCCGTCGAGATGCTGCCTGCGACCTATGGCTGCCGCACCGCACCCGCCGCGCGCGCCGGGGAAGAAGCCTGGCTCGAAGTCGACCTGGGCGCGCCGCGCGAGGTGGCCACGGTGGTGCTGTATCCCGCGCGCGTGCCGGGCGCAAACGCCAGCGAAGTGGGGCATGGCTTTCCCGAGACCTATACGGTAAGCGCCGACGGTGAGCCACTGGCGAATCCGCTGGCGGGGCAACCCGGCCCAGCCGCCGGGGCCATTGCGCTGACCATGGCGCCACGCCCCGTACATCGGATTCGCATTGCCGCGAGCACGCTGCCCCAGGTGGCCGATGGCCAGTACGCGTTGGCCCTGGCCGAGGTGGAAGTGCGCGACGCGGCGGGCAACAACGTGGCGGCGGGCGCCCGCGTGAACGCATCGAGCGTCGACGATGCCGAGGGCTGGGCCCTCGCCCATCTCACGGATAGCGTGCGCGGAAGTTGGGAAGCCCGCTGGCCATCGCCCCGCCTGCGCAAGGCCTTTACGCTCGAGCAGCCCGTAGCGCACGCCCGGGCCTACGCGTCGGGCCTGGGCTACTACGAACTGCTGTTGAACGGCACGCGCGTCGGTGACCACCAGCTCGACCCTGCCTATACCGTGCACACCAAGCGCACGCTCTACAGCACCTACGATGTAACCGCGCTGCTGCAGGAAGGCGAGAACGTGGCGGCCATGCGCCTGGGCCAGGGCTGGTGGCCCGATGCCCCGGCGGCCTGGTTGCAATTGCATGTTACCTATGTCGATGGCACCGAGACGCGCGTGGTCACCGACACCCGTTGGCGCTGGGACACCACGGGCCCGTTGCGCTGGAGCAGCCTCTACCACGGCGAGACCTACGACGCGCGCGCCGAAACGGATGGCTGGGCCACGCCCGGTTTCGATGACAGCAGCTGGGCCGCGTGCATGCCGATGGAAACGCCCCCCGCAACCCTGGCGAGCCAGGTGATGCCGCCCATCCGCCTGACCGAGACGCGGCGCCCGGCGGGTATCACCGAGCGCGCACCGGGCCGCTACATCGTGGACTTCGGCCAGAACCTGACCGGCTGGGTGCAGTTCACGGTGGAGGGCGCCGGGGGCGACGAAGTCTTGCTGCGCCACGCTGAGCTGCTGTACGAAGACGGCGCCTTGAATCCGGAAAACCTGCGCACCGCGCGCGCGACCGACCGCTACATTCTGCGGGGCGGAGGCCAACCGGAGACCTGGCGCCCGCGCTTCACGCAGCACGGCTTCCGCTATGTGGAAGTGCACTGGCCCGAGCCGCGCCTGCGCTTCAGCGATATCGAGGCGCAGGTCGTGCACACCGACTTGCCGCAGGGCGGTGCGTTCGCCACCACCAACGAACTGCTGCAGACCATCACCGACATCACGCACTGGAGTATCCGCGGCAACAGCATGAGTATTCCGACGGATTGTCCGCAGCGCGACGAGCGCATGGGTTGGCTGGGCGATGCGCACCTGGCCGCCGAGACGACGCTGCTGCAATTCAACGCGAACGCGTATTACGAAAACTGGCTGCGCATAATCGCCAATGCACAAGACGCACAGGGGCGTGTGCCCGACACCGCACCGGCGGCGGCCTTTGGCCAGCAAGACGGCTCGCCCCCCTGGGCCATGGCCTACCCGCTGCTGGTGCACTACCTGCATCAGTACAACGGCAACCGGCGTGTGGTGGCCGAACACTACGACAACATCGTACGCTGGTTCGGCACCCTCGAAGGCCACGCGCAAGACGGCATCGTGGACTATGGGCGCTACGGCGACTGGGTAGGCGTGGAAGAGACACCCATGCCGCTCATCTCGACCGGGGTCTACTACTGGACCGCGCAAATGCTCGAAGGCTTCGCGCGCGTACTCGAAAAGACGGAGGACGCGCAGCGCTGGGCGGCCAAACGCGATGCGATAGCCGAAGCATTTAACACGCGATTCTTCGACGAGGCCGCGGGCTACTACGGCAATGGCAGCCAGTTCAGCCAAATCTTTCCGCTGCACCTGGGCATTGCCCAGCGCGAAGACGCCGCCCGCGCGCGGCTGGTGCAGCAGATCGAGGAGGCGCGCGGGGGGCATCTGGCCACCGGCATCCTCGGCACGAAGTATGTCTTTCCCGTACTCGACGACATGGGGCGCACCGACCTCGCGTGGCAGGTGGTATTGCAGCGCGGCTATCCCAGCTGGGGATACATGATCGACAACGGCGCGACCACGCTTTGGGAACTGTGGGAGGAACAGACCGGCCCCGGCATGAACTCGCACAACCACCAGATGTTCGGCAGCGTAGTGGACTGGTTCTTTCACACCGTTGGCGGCATCGGCAAACCACAACTGCCGGGCTACAGCTACGTGCGCATCGCGCCCCAGCTACACCCGGAGGTGGACAGCGCATCGACCTATCTCGACACCGTGCGCGGGCGCCTCAGTTGTACTTGGGCGCGGCGCCGGGGTGGCTTTGTCATGACCGTCGACATCCCGCCATCGGTGCGCGCGAAAGTGGTCGTGCCATCGCTCGGTCTCAATCTCAGCGCGCGCGACCCCGACCTTATCCCGCTCGAGGAGTACAACGACCGGCTGGTCTTCGAACTGGGTTCGGGCACCTATCTGTTCGACTTCCGCTAGTGTCATGAGTTGTTAATTCCTTCACAAAGTCTGGTGATCTTTCCGAAGAT
>CAYMLC010000347.1:1187-4135 GCA_964390765.1 uncultured Nitrospirales bacterium | reverse complement strand
AAAAGATGCTGGGCAGCAGATAGTTGCGCATGACGCCTCTTGAACCCCAAGGTAGGGCGTGTGTTCCGCGAACAAGAACCCACGCGGCCCGCGCGGCCGCATTGTCAGGAGAGATTATTATGCACTACCGCAAGCTGGGACGCAGCGACCTGTCGGTGCCGGCGGTATCGTTCGGCGCGTGGGCGATTGGCGGCTGGATGTGGGGCGGCAGCGACGACGCAGACGCGGTGCGCGCCTTGCAGGCGGCCTTCGATGCGGGGGTGACCTGCGTAGACACGGCGCCGGTCTATGGCATGGGCCACAGCGAGCAGGTGGTGGCCGAGGCGCTGCGCGGCCGGCGCGAAGAGATTGTGGTGGCGACGAAGTGCGGGCTGCGCTGGGACCGGGAAGAAGGCGAATTGCACTTCGAGACGACCCTGCCCGACGGCCGCCGCGCGCCGATCTATAAGAACCTGCGGCCGGCCTCGATTCGCTGGGAGTGCGAGCAGAGCCTGCAGCGGCTGGGCGTGGACCACATCGACCTGTATCAGTGCCACTGGCCCGACAGCACCACGCCTATCGCCGACACCATGGGCGAGCTGGTGAAGCTGCAGGAGGAGGGCAAGATTCGCGCCATCGGTATGAGCAACTTCACGGTGCCGATGCTCGAGGAGTGCCAGCGCCACGGCGTGGTGGTGAGCGACCAGCCGAAGTACAACGCGCTCGAGCGCGAGATCGAGGCCGAGCTGCTGCCCTGGTGCGAGGCAAACGACGTGGCAGTGCTGGCGTGGAGCCCGATTGCGCAGGGGCTGCTGACGGGCAAGGTGACGCCTGACCGTGAGTTTCCCGAAGGCGACGTGCGCCGCGGCAAGCCGTTGTTCTCGCGCGAGAACCGCATCCGCGTGGCCGAGATGCTGGCCGCGGTGCAGCCCATTGCCGAGGGCCACGGATTGACGCTGGGGCAGTTGTTCATTGCCTGGACAATTGGGCAGCCGGGACTGACCAGTGCCCTGGTGGGTGCGCGTAATGCGCAACAGGCCACGGAAAACGCGAAGGCCGGCAGCGTGACCCTGGCGCCTGACGAGTTGCTGGTCATTCGCGAGGCGGTGGAAGCGGTGGCGCTGGTGCCCGCCTAGAAGGTGGTCTCGGGATAGATGATGACGTCGAGCGTGGCGTCGAAGACGACGTCTTGCTCGGGCGCCTCGCCGGCGGCGGTCAAGAGGGCAAAGCCGCAGGCATCGGCCGACACGCGCAGCAGCGGCAGCAAATCGTTGCCGGCGGGCAGACCGGTAATGTCGGTACCGAAGCCCTGGGGGGCGTAGGCAAAAGCGAGGGGCGTCGGCCGCAGGGTGCCGGTCTCGGGCGACGCGTAGCTGGCGCTGAAGAAGGTGATGCCACCGAAATCGCCATTGACCGCGATCAGCCGCAGCCGGTCGACCTCAACGCTGCCCACCGTCACGAAGGGTGCCAGCACCTCACCCACGCTGTCTTCGACGGCGGCATCGAGATCGGCCGCGGTAGGCAGGTTGCAGATGGGGCCCACGGGGAAACTGCTGATGGGCGTGCCGGGCGTGAGGCCCGTGCTTGGCCCCAGCACGAAACCGGTGCCCAGGGGGAACGAGGCCGTGATCGGCGGCAGCGGATCGGCACCATCGCCGCAACCGGCCAGCAGCAGCGCCGCTACCGCCAGGATTCCGACCGCCCACTTGTAGGTTCTTGCACCACGCATCGCTCGCACTCCTTGCCCGCTGCCATAGATACGCACGCGGCAGAGAAAATGTTACACGATCTGCGGCATTGACCGCGCCTGTGCGCCAAGGGGTATGCTCGCGCCCGAGCCGCTGGCATGGCAGGGAGACGGGATGCGCACACTGATCTTTGGGGCCCGGGGCCAACTGGGCCGCGACCTGACGCAGGTCTTCGACGCGCACGGCGAGGTGCGTGCGGTCGACCTGCCCGAGACCGACATCACCGATGCGACGGCGCTCAAGCGCCTGTGCGATGCGTTCGGGCCCGAACTGCTGGTAAACGCTGCGGCCTACACCGATGTGCGCGGGGCGGAGCAGGACCTGAAGAACGCGTTCCTGGTGAACGAGGCGGGCGCGCGCAATGTGTCGGAAGTCGGCGAATACTTTGGCGCGGCGGTGATCTACTTCAGCACCGACTATGTATTCGACGGAAAGAAACGCACGCCCTATGTGCCGGACGACGCCACCGGCCCGCTCGGCGTGTATGGGCAGAGCAAGCTGGCGGGTGAGCAACGCACCCTGGAGGCGAACGGGCGCCACTTCATCGTGCGCACGGCATGGCTGTATGGCCCGGGCGGCGAGAACTTCCCCGAGAAAATTCTGCGCGCGGCGCGCGAGCGCGACCAGTTGCAGGTGGTGGACGACGAGACCGGCTCGCCCACGCACACGTGGGACCTTGCCGAGGCCGCGCTGGCCCTGGCGCAGACGACGGCCTATGGCGTGTACCACGCGGTAAACGCGGGGCACTGCACGCGCTTCGAACTGGCGCGGCAGGTCCTCTGTTCCGCAGGCATCGACACCCCGGTGGTGCCGGGCAAGACGGACCCGGTAACGGCAGGCGTGGCCCGGCCCGCCTATTCCGTGCTGGATACACAGGCGCTGACCGAGGCGTGCGGCTATACCCCGCGCAGCTGGCAAGACGCGCTCGAACATTACCTCGCACGCAGGGAGCAGACAAAGTGAACCGCATGCTTGTGACCGGCGGCGCCGGCTTTATCGGGTCGGCATTCGTGCGCTGGCAACTGGCGCGCAACCCGCACCTGCACATCGTAAACTTCGACAAGCTGACCTATGCCGGCAACCTGGAAAACGTGCAGGACTGCGACGCCGCCCGCCATCACTTTGTGCGGGGGGATATCGCCGATGCAAACGCCCTGCGCGCGGCGATGGAAGGCTGCGATGCGGTGGTGAACTTTGCCGCCGAGACGCATGTCGACCGCA
>CAYMLC010000347.1:0-1177 GCA_964390765.1 uncultured Nitrospirales bacterium | reverse complement strand
ACCGAGTTTCTGCGCACCAACGTCGACGGCGTGTATCACCTGGTGCAGGCCGCGCGTGACCTGGGCGTCGAGCGCGTGGTGCTGGTTTCGACCGACGAGGTGTACGGCAGCATCGCCGAAGGCTCGTTCAAGGAAAGCGACCCCGTGCAGCCGCGCAATCCGTATAGCGCGGCCAAGGCCGGCGGCGAATTGCTTGGGCGCTCGTTCTACGAGACCTTCGGCGTGCCCGTGATGATCACGCGCGGCTCGAACACCTACGGCCCCTATCAGTACCCCGAGAAGGTGCTGCCGCTGTTCGTGACCAATGCGTTCGACAACCAGCCGCTGCCGCTCTATGAAGGCGGCGAACACAACGTGCGCGACTGGCTGTACGTCGATGACCACGCGGCCGGTATCGACACCGTGCTGCAGCACGGCGAGCCGGGCGAAATCTACAACATCGCCGGCGGCAACGAGCGCGAGAACATCGTGCTGACGCACAAGATTCTCGAACTCACGGGCAAAGACGAATCGCTCATTCACAAGGTGCCCGACCGCCCGGGCCACGACCGCCGCTACAGCATCGACGCGCGCAAGCTGCGCGCACTGGGCTGGGCGCCACAGATGGACTGGGACGCCGGCATGGCGCAGACCGTGGCGTGGTACCGCGACAACGAATGGTGGTGGCGCAAGATCAAGAGCGGCGAGTTCAAGGCGTACTACGAGCGGCAGTACAGGACGCTGCACTGAGGCGGGCGGCGGCCCGCACGCCGGCACGTGATACGCCAGAATCTTCTTGGCGCACGTGGCTGCGTCATCTTTACGATTCGTGGCTCACACTACGCTAACCTCGAAGCCTGACGCTTATCGCTTGACCTGAACCAAGGGACACCCACCATGCTGACCACACTCATCGCCGCGCTGGCGCTGGCCGCGCCGGAACCGATCGCGCAGTGGGACCTGACGCCGCTGTATGTGCTGGACGGGGGCGCGCGCAATGCGCCGGGCCAGCAGGAGCGGCTGGTGCCCGAGACGTTTCCCCCCTTCATGGCGCGGCAGCCGCAGGGGCCGGTCTTCTTTGGCGAGGCACCGGACGATACAGAGGGGCCCCTGTTGCCACTGGCGCAGTTGCCGGCCGAGAGTTTCTCGGTAGAATTGTGGATTCTCCACCACGTGAATACGCCGGTCGGCGTGGTGG
>CAYMLC010000346.1:0-4141 GCA_964390765.1 uncultured Nitrospirales bacterium | reverse complement strand
CGCACGCCCTCCTCCAGTGCAGCCGCCATCTCCTGCGGCGAGGTGGGCTTGGTCATAAAGCGATAGATGCTGCCCGCGTTGATGGCGTCAACCGCCGTCTGCAGGTCCGCATTGCCGGTCAGCATCATGCGCACCGCCTCGGGCGCCACGCCGCGCACCTCGCGCAGCAGCGCCACACCGTCCATGCCGGGCATGCGCATGTCCGAGACGACCACGGCAAAGCCGCGATCCCGGCGCAAGTGCTCGAGCACCTCGGCGCCGCTGGTCGCACACACCAGGTCGAACTGTTTGTGCAATTGACGCCGATAGCCCGACAGCACATTCTCTTCGTCGTCTACCAGCAACACGCGACGACTCACGATGCACACTCTGCCTGGCCCCCTGGGCGGTGAGAAACGGTTTCGCCTGCCATAGCCCGCCACACCTCGAGGCGCCCGTGCATGCCGATCGTGCGGAGGTAGTCCTCGTCGATGAAGCGCGTCCACTCGTTCGATTCATCAGCCGCGCCGTTCAACAGCCCCACGGCCACATGCACCGCGGTCAGCGGCTGAAAGCCACACGGCGCCGCCCGCCCGGGCTCGGCATGGTAGGCAATCGCCTCGATCACGGTTTCGGTAAACCCCCAGATGCCCAGCATATAGGCGCCCAACTCGCCGCTGCTGGCGCCGAACAGCGAGCGCTCGATGCGCGCCGCACGGGCCGGCGACAGCGTCCCCTGCGCCACGAACTCCTCGTATTTTCGCGGATCCTGCACGCGGTAAATGAGGCGACCCACGCCATGCAGCAGGCCCGCCAGATACGCGCATTCGGCATCGTGCTCGCACGGCTGCTCGGCCAGGCTCAGCCGCCGTGACAGGCGCGCCGTGCGCACCGCGTGCTCCCATTCACGCTGGTGAAACTCGGCGAATTCCGGTTCAGGCTCCAGCCGGTTGAAAATGCGCACGCCCAACACCAACGTGCGCAGCGTGTCGAGCCCCAGCAGGGCGGCCGCGTGTTCGGGCTTGCTTATCGTCTGCGCCAGGCCGAAGAAGGACGAGTTCACGAGTTGCAGCACCTTGGTGCTCATGGCGCTGTTGTGGGCAATGGCATGCCCCACCCGGTCAATCGTGGGGTCGGGCGCCTCCAACTGCAGCACCACCTCGTCGTACAGTTCGGCCACGCTGGGCAGCCCCTCCATTTCGTCCACCATCCGCTTCAACTGCGGATTGCCCAGCAACGTGCTCAACTGCAGCGCGCGTTCGAGGTGCGCCACCAGTGCCTGCGGCTGGACCGGCTTCTCGAGAAACTGATGAATCTCCGACACCGCGCGCAGGGTCGTCGCCCGGTCGGCCTGGGCCGACAACGCGAAACGCACCGTGCCCGGGCGGCTGGCCCGCACCCGGCGCAGGAACGTTACGCCGTCCATCACCGGCATGCGGATATCGCTCACCACCACGTCGGGTGCATAGGTATCCAGCGCGGCCAGCGCGTGCTCGGCGTTGTCATCGAACGACATCTCCCACGCACCAGCCTTCGCGTGCAGGGCGCGCCGCAACCCGCGCAATACGTTGGGTTCATCGTCGACGAACAAGAACCTGGGTCGTGTCTCGCTGCTCATTCGGAGCTTGCCTCCCGGTTGAGCGGCAGGCGAATCGTAAACGTCGTGCCTACCCCTTCTTCGGTTACAAAAGTCAGTGCACCCCCGTGCTTCTCCACGATGATGTTGTGCGCGATGGCCAGGCCCTGCCCCGTGCCGCGGCCCACATCCTTCGTGGTGAAGAAGGGGTCGAAGATATGCGGCTGCACGTCGGGCGGAATACCCGGGCCCGTGTCGGCCACCTCAATCTCCACCGTATCGCCCACGCGCCGCGTGCGCAGGGTCAGCGTGCCATCGGCCGCGCCATCTTCAGACTGGATATCGGCCATCGCGTGGCTCGCATTGACGATCAGGTTCAGCAGCACCTGGTTCAGTTCGTTGGGCAGGCAGGGTACGGCGGGCAGGCCCTCGGCAAACTCTTCGGTGCACTGCGCCACATACTTCCATTCGTTGCGCGTTACCGTGGCCGCACTGCGCACCGTCTCTGCCACGTCGACCAGCTTGAACTCATCGCCACCCGGATGCGCGAACTGGCGCATGGCGCGCACGATGGTGGTCACGCGCTCGACCCCTTCCAGCGATTGCTCGATAGCGGCAGGGGTCTCGTCGAGGAGGAAGGGCAGGTCCAGTTCCTCGGCCGCGTCGCGGGTGGCCGCGTTCACCTCGGGCGGCAGCTGCTGAATAAAGGTGGCTATCCCGGCGAAGGCGTCCAGCAGAAAGCGGATGTTGTCGCCCACGTACTGCATCGGCGTGTTGATCTCGTGGGCGATACCCGCCGCCAACTGGCCCAGCGCGCGCAGGCTGCGCTCTTGCCGCAGCTGGTCCTGCATCTGGCGTAGCTCGGTCACATCGCTGATGATGAACAGGTAGCTGTCGGGCGTGCCGTCTTCGGCGCGCACCACGCCACCGCGCAGCAGGGCGGCGAAGGGCTGCCCGTCCACGTCAACCAGCTGTGCTTCGCCCTCCCACACGCCGCGGCTCTCGAGCGTGGCCACCATGTGCACACCCTCCGCGTAGTGCCGGAACAATTGTGGGGGCGGCAGTTGCGCATGGGCATCGTGCACGAAGCGCGCGAGAAAGGCGCCGTTGGCATAGTGCAGGCGGTGGGCCGGGTCGAGCACCGCCACCGCCGCGCCGCACTCGTCCAGCGCCTGCCGGATGCGAAGCAGTTGCGCCTCCGCTGCCTTGCGCTCGTCCACCTCGCGCTGCAGCGCCGCGATGTGGCCATGCGCCTGCTCTTCCATCTTCCGGTACGTGGCCTGCAGCAGCTGTTCGGTTTGCCACTTGGCCGCGAGCGACGTGGCGAACTGGCGCACTTCGAGCAGGTGCAGTGGCTTCTGCAGATACAGCAGCTTGTCGAGCGGGGGCACGCGCTCGGCCATCTCCATCGGGTCCACATCGGTGAAGCCGGTCACGAAGACAATGTTGACCTGCGGGTCCAGCGCACGGATGCGCTCCGCCGCCCACAGCCCATCGTGTCCCGGCGGCATGCGCATATCGAGAAAGGCCATCGCGAAGGGCGACTGCGCCACCACGGCGCCCTCCACCGCCGTTACCGCATCGGCCGCCTGCGCCGCGGTCACCACCTCGAACGCATAGCCCAGCCGCTGCAACTGCGGCACTCCCTGGCCATTTACCCCACCCAGTGCGCCCGCGTAGAGCTTGCGCAGGGCGGGCTCGTCATCCACCGCGAGCACGCGAATGCCGGTTGCCGGGAGTGGTCCCATGGCGTGGGGTGTTTTCCTCGCTGGCCAGGCCCATGCCGCCTTAGTACAGCAGCCCAATCAGCAAGAATGTACCACTGAACCCGCGAAGCATCGAGTCTGAATACTGTGCTTACCCCTGTAATCCCATGAAGTTTCTACTAATATGCGGGCGTGCCGTGGCAGGCGTGCTGGCCGTGTTCGCGCTATTCGCATTCTTCGGATGGGTGAGCGCCACCCACTACCACCATGCGCGCCAGCACGGCGCCGCGCAGCGCTATACCATCGCCCTCCCCGACAGCGAACCGCTGGAGGTGGAAGTCCGTACCGCCGCGCGGGTGGTCGCGGGGGCTGTGGCCTATGCCGTCGAGCGGGTGCGCATCCGCGGCGACGGACCGGCGGCGGCCCTGCTCTTGCGCCCGTTGGAGGCCGAAGGACCAACCTTTCTGCAGACTGCCGCGGGCGCCGCCGGACCCGATACCGGCGCCGCACCCCAGGTCGCCGAGCTGCTGGACGCGGCAGCACCCGCACCCGCCCTGCCGCGGGCCGTGGCCCATCGGCACCGCGCACCCATGCCGTTGGCCGCTGCCACGCTGGATGCCGCGGGCGCCATGGCCCAGGCCACGCCCCAGGCCGCGCACGCGCCGGGCCTCTATGCCGGGCTGATGGCGCACCTGCGCGAGCAATCGGGGGGCCCGGTGGTGGTCTTGCACGCCGACACCGAGACGCCCCTTGCGCCGGCCGTGCTGCGCGCGGCCGATGCCGTGGTGCTGGCCCGTGCGGCGCCGGCTGCGGCCCCCGCCGCGACCGACGCCACCGGCCCGTCCCCGGCGCAGTTGAATCTGGTGGGCGACCCGTCGCA
>CAYMLC010000345.1:0-4142 GCA_964390765.1 uncultured Nitrospirales bacterium | reverse complement strand
GCCCGCTGCGGGGCAGGGCGCGCTCGCCATCGAAGCGCGCGAAGACGACGCGGAACTGCTGGCGCTCTTGCGGAAACTTGACGATCGGCCCACGCGCGCGGCGGTCGAGGCAGAGCGCACGGTGTTGCAGGGGCTCGGCGGCGGCTGCCAGTCCCCGCTGGGCATTCATGCGCGCGAAGTCGCGGGCCAGTGGCAGTTGGAGGCGGTGTGGCTGGCCCGGCCGCAGGCGCCCGCACGGGTGACGTTGCGCAGCGCGAACGGTGGCGGCCCCGAAGCGCTGGCGCAGCAGGCGCTGCGGGCGCTGCGCGGCAACGAAGGTGGTGGCGAAGGCGCGCTGCGCGGGCGCCGCCTGCTGGTGACACGCGCCGCCGGACACGCCGAAGATCTGGCCGAACAACTCGCGGCGCATGGCGCGCAGCCGGTGGTGCTGCCGCTGATTGCCACCGAGGCCTGCACGCCGGATGAGCCGCTGCCCGAGCCCAACCAGCTCGACGGGCTGGTGTTCACCTCGCCCAATGGCGCCCGGGGTTTCGCCGCCGCGTGCCAGGCGCAGGGCCGGGCCCCCCGCGCGTATGTGGCGTGCAGTGTGTGCGCCGTAGGACCCGCCACGGCAGCGGCTGCCGCGGGTATTGGACTGCCCGTCAGCCTGGTGCCCGAGCGCAACCACGCCGGCGCGCTGGCCGAGGCGCTGCGCGTCCTGCACCCCGACCTCGGGGGCACGCGCTGGCTGTGGCCCCGCGGCAACCGGGCGCGGCCGCACCTGGCCGAGACCTTGCGCGCGGCCGGGGCCGAGGTACGCGAGCCCGTGGTCTATCGCACCGTACCGCGCACGCCGGCCCCGGCCGAGGTGGCCGCCGCACTGGACCCGCTGCCCGACGCCTGCCTGTTCACGAGTGCCTCGACTGTGCAGGCACTCGACGCGGTGCTGAACCCCGGGCAGCGCTCGGCGCTCTATGCGGGCTCGGCGCTCGTAATGGGCCCGCAGACCGCGGAGGCCGCACACGCGGCGGGTTGGCAACGGGTCGAGGTGTCCGAAAACCATACAGTGCCTGGTCTTTTGGCACAGGTTTTCTCGCACTTTTCTTAGTCATTACCATCTTCACCAATCCTTTATTTGCCGCTTTTCTAGTTTCGCGTTAACATAAAGCGGGATTGATTCGCGATGTTCTCACAGTGTATCCCTATAGTACTACTATAGAAAAGGTGTTTGATGAGCCTGCCTGATCAGGAACTGTATACCGGTTGGCCATCCCGGGGGCTGCGAGAGCGGTCCCGTGCCACCGCCTCGTTGGGGGTGGTTGTGCCGCCTGGCGCCTGTATGGAAGCGCACCTTGCCGCCTTCGCTGAAGAGGCGCGAGCCGCCGAAGCACCCGCGTTGGTCTTCTCGCCTTCGCCGCATGCGACCGCGCCCGATGCCTGGCAAGCGGTCATGTGCCGCACGCCCGAAGAACGCCTGCTGCATCTCGCTGAGGCGTACCTGGGTGCGGAAGCGCAACCCTCGTGGCTCTTGCTCGATGCCACCCAGCTTTTCGCAGACGCGCCGGACCAGATGACGCCCCTCTTGCGGGGGGCGCTGCCGGCACTGTGCGCGACGTGCAGCCGCGTGGAGGTGCTTTACGACAGTGCGGCGTTGTCTCCGGCGGCGCTGGCGGGTGCGTTGGCCCTGCATCCGATGCTGCGCCGGGGTGGGTGTACTGTGGCGAATCCGCATTACGTGGGCGACGACGTCGCCGCGGCGGCGTGGCTCGACAGCGTGTTCGCGCAGCCGGCCGCCCCGCCGCCCGCGAGCAACGGCAAGGGCCTCTTGAGTGTGGTGGTCGATACCACGCCCAACTTCATTTACGTGCTGGACAGCGAGGCGCGCTTCGTGCTGGTGAACCAGGCCTTTGCCCGGAACTGTGCGGCCACGCCGGAATTGATCCGGGGCCGCCGCCCGAGCGAGGTGGTGGGCGAGGCGTTGCTGGCCGATGCCATGGAAGAGGATGTGCGCGCGCTGGTCGCGGGCGACGTGGCGCAGGTCGAGCGCGAGCACACGTATGTGACGCCACGCGGCGAGACCCGCTGGGCCGCCACCTATAAGACGCCGGCCCGCGACGTATCGGGTGAGGTGTCGCTGGTGGTGTGCGTGAGCAGCGACATTACGCACCGGCGCCACGCGGAAGCGGCCCTGCGCGAGAGCCGCGAACGCTATCGCGTGATGTTCGACAATGCACTGGTGGGGCTGTTCCGCACGGCGGCGGAAGATGGACGCATTCTGACCTTCAATCCGCGCTTTGCGGAAATGTTCGAATATGACGACCCGCAAGAGTTGCGCAGGAGTTTTGTTGCGCGCGACCACTACGCGAGTTGTGATAGCCGGGCCCAATTGGTGCGCGAGCTGCGGGCGAAGGGAAGTGTCGAGGGCGTAGAGGTCGAATTCCAGACGCGTAAGGGCAATCGGCTTATCGTCGAAATGTACGCACGCCTGCGCCGCACTGAAAACGTGATCGAAGGGGTGATGCTGGATGTGACGCATCAGCACGCTATCGAACACGACCGCCGCCGCCTGATGACGGCGGTCGAGCAGTTGGACGAAACGATCGTCATCACGGATGCCGAGGGCAACATCAACTATACGAACCCGGCCTTTACGCGCGTGACCGGCTATACGGCAGAGGAGGCACGCGGTCAGAACCCACGCATCTTGAAAAGTGGCGTACACGACAATGACTTCTATGAAGGCCTCTGGCGCAAGCTGACGGCGGGACAGGTGTGGCAAGGGCGGATGACGAACCGCCGCAAGGATGGGCGGACCTTTGTCGAGCAGGCCACCATCTGTCCGATACGCGATGGGCGCGGCCAGCCGCACGGCTACATTGCGGTGAAGCGCGACATTACCGAGGCGCTGCAGCAGGAGAACCGGCTGCGCCAGAGCCAGAAGATGGAGGCGATTGGCACGCTGGCGGGCGGCATCGCGCACGACTTCAACAACATTCTCGGCATCATTCTGGGCTATGCCGAACTGACACGCGAGGGCCTGGGCGAGGCCTCGGCATTTGCCGAAGGCCTGGAAGAAGTGCTGGACGCGGCAAAACGCGGCAAGGGTCTAGTCGAGCGTATCCTGGCGTTCAGCCGGCAGGTGGAAGCCACCGACGAGCCCGTCGATACGCACCAGGTGACGCAACAGGCGCTGCGTCTGCTGCGTGCCTCGATCCCCAGCACGGTGGTCTTCGAGAACAACCTCGACCCGAACGCGGGCATGGTGCGCGGCGATGTCACCCTGCTGCACCAGGTGTTGCTGAACCTGGTGACCAATGCCGCTCAGGCCACGGCAGCGGGCGGCGGCACGGTATCGGTCTCGTTGCGGCACCGCACCGCTGCGCCCGAGGGGCTGGCCCCGCGCGACAGCGAACGTGGCTGGGTAGAGCTGGCCGTGCGCGATACGGGGCACGGCATCGATGCCGCTACGCAAGAGCGCATCTTCGACCCCTTCTTCACCACCCGGCGCGACGGGAGCGGCACGGGCCTCGGCCTCGCCGTGGTGCATGGCATCGTGACGAGTCTGGGCGGCGGTATTGCCGTGGAGAGCGCGCCGGGTAAGGGGGCGACGTTCACGGTGTGGTTGCCCTGCATCGGTCGCGCGCACGAAGTGGCGCGTTTGCCGGGCGGCGAGCACAGCAGCCTGGTGCGCGGTTCGGGCCAGCGTGTGCTGCTGGTCGATGACGAGGCTTCGCTGGTTCGGGTGATGAGCAAGCACCTCGAGCGGCTGGGCTATACGCCCGAAGGCTTTACCGACCCGAAAGAGGCCCTGGCCGCTTTCGAACAGGCCCCGGACCAGTACGACCTGCTGCTGAGTGACCAGACCATGCCGGGGCTGACCGGGGCCGACCTCGCGCGCTCGGTGCGTCTGTTGCGGCCGGATATGCCCATCGTGCTGGCGACCGGCTACAGCGAATCGCTGTCGGCCGAGGGCGCACGCCAACTGGGCGCGTTTGCACTCTTACAGAAGCCGGTGCAACTGACCACGCTGAGCCGCACACTGGCCGATGCCCTGAACGGCGCCCCCGCGCACTAGCACCCCGCCGGCCGCTTGTCCCACCATCCGTCCGTTGGTGCAAGCACGGGAGGACTGTATGTAAATCGCCGAACGCACGCAAAGCATC
>CAYMLC010000344.1:1397-4172 GCA_964390765.1 uncultured Nitrospirales bacterium | reverse complement strand
GAACCCGCCGTGGCGGAAGCAGCGCAGGCGGCCCCGGCCGCGGCGCCCAAGATAATCGAGGTGCGCGATCTGTGGGTTGAATACCGCACGGATTCGGGCAAGCGCATTCAGGCGGTAAAGGGCCTGAACCTGGAAGTACGCGAGGGCGAGGTGGTGGGCTTTATCGGCCCGAACGGCGCCGGTAAGTCGACGGCCATCAAGGTGCTGATGGGTTTCCGCGCGGCGACGTCGGGCGAGGTGAAGATCTTTGGCATGCGCCCGGGCGATGTGCGGGCGCGCCGGCGCATCGGCTTTCTTCCCGAGGTGGCGCTGTACTACCCCTTCCTGACGGCGCGCGAGACGCTGCGCATGTTTGCCAAGTTGAGCGGCGTACCGAAGGCACAGCGCGAGCCCATGATCGATGAACTGCTGCGCAAGGTGGGCTTGACCGGGCGCGACCGCGAGGCGGTGCGCGGGTTCTCCAAGGGCATGCTGCAGCGCGTTGGGATTGCGCAGGCGATCATGGGTGAGCCCGACCTGCTGATTCTAGACGAGGTGACGAGTGGCCTCGACCCCGTAGCGCGCTACGACGTGCGCCGCATCCTGCTCGACTTCAAGGCCAAGGGCAAGACGGTGTTCTTTTCCTCGCATGAGTTGTCAGAAGTGATGATGCTGTGCGACCGCGTGATCTTGATCGACGAAGGCAAGGTCTTGGAACAAGACCGGCTGGAGAACATGCTGGGGCAGATACGCCGCTACATGGTGCGCGCGGAGCGCGTGACCCTGCCGAAGGATTTGCCCGAGGGCGTATACGTGCACTCGGTGCACGGCGACGAGACCACCTTTCGCGCGGAGACCGAAGAGGCACGCGCGGCGCTGTTGCACATGCTGACCGAACTGGAGGCGCGCGTGCTGGGCGAGCACGAGGAAGCGGGTTCGCTCGAAGACTTCTTCGTCCAGAAGATTGGGCACAAGGTTACCTAGACGGGCGGCTGCGCAGCAGCAGAAGCAGCAGCCGCAGAAGGAAGCAAGACCATGGCAGTACCGATGGATGCGCAGCCTGCGCCCCGCACGGGAATCGGCGCGTACTTCGAGAAGATGCTGGGCATTGCCCAGGTCACCATCATCGAATCGTTCCGGCGGAAAGATGCCTATGTGATTTTGATTCTTGCCGCACTCATCGTGTTTGGGGCAGGGCTGTTCAGCCGTTTCGGCACCGAGGGGCTGGGCAAGTTCGTGAAAGACGTAGGCTTTCAGATCACCGGTTTTCTCGCCGTGTTTCTGTGCGTGCTTACGGCTGCGCGCCAACTGCCCACAGAGATTCAGAACCGCACGCTGTACCCGTTGCTGGCCAAGCCGGTGTCGCGCGTGCAGGTGTTTCTGGGCAAGTACATCGGCGTCAGCATCATGGCTTCGGCCGTGGTCGTCCTGTTCTCGCTGGAGTTGTATCTGCTGTTCTGGATTCTCGATGTGCCGGTGTCGGGCGTGTTCTGGCAGGCGCTCTATCTGCGCGTGCTGAGCATGTGGATTATTGCCGCGCTGACCCTGACCTTGTCTGTCGTGCTGAACCACGGTGCGAACGTGACGGTATCGCTGCTGCTCGCGCTGGCCATGCAGACCTTCGCCAATACCATCATCGTGGTGCGCACAGAGCTGGAAGGCTGGACCTTGTGGTTCTTCGACCTGATGTACTGGGTGCTGCCGCACCTCGAATTCTTCGACCTTACCAAGCGTGAAGTACATGGCTATCCGCTGACCCCGCTGTGGGTGTTGGCTTTCCTGACGCTCTATGCGATTGCGTACAGCCTTATCTTCATGGCCTTCGGCATGCGCCGCTTCGCGCGCACCAACCTCTAGGAGCCACGGGCCTATGTTCAATCGATTCGCACCCTGGGTTGCGGCGCTGATGATGGTGCTGGGGCTGGGCTTCGTGGCGCCGTCGGTCCACGGCTATGTTCATGGCCAGCCGCGCTATCAGCCGCACGAAGTCGAGGCGGCGAAGGAATCGATAGCGCTCTCGCTGATGGGCCAGTTGCAGCTTTCCATCGGCGACCTGATGTGGCTGAAGAGCATGGAGTATCTGCATGTGGGCGTGGTGCAGCGTATGCCCACACGGGCCGAAGAGGAGATGGGGTATCGCAAACGCGATGCGCAGAATGTGGCGGCGGGGCTGGGCCATACGGAAGGCGTGAACATGGTGCTCGACGGCGAGCGCGACTGGCGTGGCATCTTCGGCGAAGTCGAGCGCAATATCGCGCCGTATCAGACTGCACACGTGCACGACGATCCGGTGGAGTTGATCCCTTGGTATCAGTTGGCCGTGCGGCTGAACCCCGCCCTCGAGCGGCTGTATACGCTGGGCGCGTTCTACCTGGCCGACTTTGCGAACGAACCGGGTGAAGCGCTCGAGATGCTGGAAGCAGGGGTCGAGGCCAATCCGAACAGCTTCGAGATTCACGGTGCGCTCGGCCGCCTCTACGTCGACTTCGCCGATAATCTGGGCGCGCTCGAGCACCATCACCATCACGGTGAAGAGCACGGTGAGCACCACGATGACGAATCCGCCGACGGACATGAGGAAGAAGACCACCACCTCGACCATCCGGAAACGGCCAAGGAAGCGCATCGTGAAGCGGTTCGCCTGTTGACGCGTGCGACCGAACTGGCCGAGGAGCAGCGCCGCCAGATGGCTTCGCGCCGCGAAATCTTCGACGACTTCCAGAATCAGGTATATGGCGAGAGCTACCTGTACCTGAGTCGCGCGCTGCAGGCGCTGGGCCGCTACGACGAGGCGGT
>CAYMLC010000344.1:0-1387 GCA_964390765.1 uncultured Nitrospirales bacterium | reverse complement strand
AGCGGAAACCGGATACGAGACGGTGTCGCAATACAACCAGCGCAACCTGCTGCGCGTGCAGGCGCGCATCGCGCGGCGCGAGCAGGCCGGCGAACGGGTCGATGATGAAGACCTGAATCTGCTGGCCGGAGCGGGCGACACAAAGGTGTTGCAGAATCAGGCGCCCGCGGTAGACGGCGCCGCGCGTGACGAGCGCTTCGCGCCGGAGCCGCGCTTGCCCTGGTCGGTACTGGCCGGGGTTACGCCACCAGCCGAGCGGCCGGGCGCCCCCGATGAGCACGAGCCGGCCGTCTTGGAGGATGTGCGCGCCTATCCGTATGACGCGGTGGCGGCGCGTGCCGCACGCCTGCAGATTGAGCCGGCTGCCGTGGCTGCGGCGCTCGATCGTCTGGCCGCGCGCAAGTTCGTGGCCGCGGTAGAAGACGGTGGTCATTACCTGCTGCCGCCCGGTTTCTATGTGAGCAGCGGGCAGTACACGTGGGATTTCTGGGACGCGATGGAGCGTGAAGCCCGGGCGCTGAGCGAGGCCGGCACCCCGGTAGACCTGGTGGCCGATGCCACGGTGGAGCCGCGCTGATGGACCTGAGTGTGAGCCGCCGCGACCTGATCATCGCGGGTGTGTTTCTGGTGGTGGTCGGCAGCGTAGTGGGTTGGTCGCGCTTCGACGTGGCGCGCAAACATGCGGCGCTCGAAGCCCGCGCCAGCACACACGTGGACGCCTTCTACGAAGGTATGGATCGCGCGCAGTTCGAGCACGTCGTCGACGTGCAATCGGACAAGGCCTTTGCCTTCTTCGGTGAAGATTGGGGCGTGGTGCGGCTCTACACGCGCCAGCGTGGCGACGCGGCCATGGAGTCGTTTCTGGGCCTCGAACACTTCTACGAATACGGTCCGGACGGCTGGCAGCTTACCGACAGCCCACAGATACGGGATCCCGAACACATTGTTGCGGGCTATCAAGCTTTCGAGGACGCGGGCCATGAAGTGGACAACGAAGCTTTCCTGCGCTTTAGCCGCTAGTCTGGTGCTGGCCGCGTTGCTGGCCGGGTGCGGCGGCAGCACCGAAGTGTCGCCGCTGCCGGTCGATGATGCGACGATCGAAATGGGCCAGTTGCGCGAACAGGCAGCCGGCCGCGCACAGGCGGTCAGCCGCGAGGCGCGCCGCTTTGCGCCGGGGCTGGTGACGGCCGGCGATATCTTGATTGCGCGCGCCCAACAGACGGATGACGAGGCCGAGGCGCGTGCGCTGATCGGCGAGGGCGACCGCCTGTTGCGCGAGGCCGAAGCCGTGGCGCGCACCGTGGGCGACGGCCGCACCTTGCGCTTTCCCGGCGACCGCTCGCTCGGCAACCTGCAGGTGCGCGCGTGGGACGACGAGAGCTGGCGC
>CAYMLC010000343.1:0-4180 GCA_964390765.1 uncultured Nitrospirales bacterium | reverse complement strand
GGGCGCCGCCGTGCGCTTGCGCTCATGGGGGCCGCCACCGTCCTGCTCACCCTTGCGGGCATCACGCCGTTCTATGTCGCGGGGTCATCGCCCGCCGTTTCCAGTACGCCGCTGCGCGTCCTCTGCGCGAATGTCTACCGAGAGAACGCCGACGCGGAACGCCTGCTGGCCTACATTGCGCAAACCGACCCCGACGTCATCCTGCTGCAGGAAGCTGACCCCGCCTGGGTCGCGCGGCTTGGGGCGCTCAGCGCGCGCTATCCGAATCGCGTGCACAGCGTGCGCCTGCCGGGCCATCCGCCCGACCTATTGGTCCTGTGGCGGGGCGAGGGCATACACGTGCCCGAGCCGCCAGCCTTCTGCGGCCAACACGTGCGCCTCGACGTTGGCCGCCAGGCGGTCCACCTCTTCAACGTGCATACCGCCTCACCCTTTTCCATCGGCCGCGCCCGTCGCCAGGTGCGTGAGTACCGTGCGATTGCCGGCGTGCTCGAGGGCGTTGAAGGCCCCGTTGTAGTGGGGGGCGATTTCAACGCCGCACCGTGGTCGCCGCTGCTGCGCGGCCTGTTGCGTGAGCAGGCGCTGCGCCAGGCGCGCCGTGGCTTCGGCGTCCAGCCGACCTGGCCCAGTCCCGCGCAGTGTATCGGCATCCCGCTCGACCACGTGTTCGTGCGCGGTACGGTTGCGGTGGCGCACTTCGCAGTGGGCCCACATTTCGGCAGCGACCATCGGCCGGTCGTCGTAGACCTTGTGGTTGGCGGTGGCCACCCCTAGCGGCATGTTCGTCGCGGTCCAACGCCCTGCCCAGGTCGAGGTGCTGGCCCAGTTGGCACACGAAATCTGGCTGGAGTACTTTACGCCGCTGCTGGGTGCCGAGACCGCCGCTCATCTGGTCGAGACACAGCAGAGCACAGCGGCCATCTCGTGTCAGTTGGCGCAGGGTTACCGCTACGATTTCGTGCAGCCGGCTGGGGTGCCCCTGGGCTATATCGCTGTACAGCCGCGCCAACCGACGGGCCAACTGTTCCTCAGCAAGTTTTACTTGCGCGCAACTGCCCGGGGCCGCGGTCTTGCCCGGCCGATGCTGGCGCATGTCGAAGCGCTCGCACGGGTCCACGCCTTACCCGTCATCACGCTCACCGTGTACCCCGGCAACGCACACGCCATCGCGGTCTACGAGCGCCTCGGCTTTCGGTGCACCGGGCACGTGCATCGCAGTATCGGCGGCTGGGAGATCGATGATGTGGTGATGGAGAAGCGGCTGGCTGATGCCGGCTAGAGCGCGGCGGCGTAGCGCTCGATGATCCAGGACCAGCCCTGCGGCGACGCCATGCCCGCGCGATAGTCGGCGGCGCCGTCGCCGTGGCGCTCGAAGTGGCGGTGCTCAAGCGTGACCCGGGTGCCGCCGTTGGCGTCGGGGGCAAACTGTACCACCACCTCGCTCGCCTTGTCCGGGTCGGGCACGGGTTCGCGGCGCGGGCTGATCTGCCAGGAAAAGACCAGGCGCTCCGGCGGTTGCCAGTCCAACACACGGCCCCAGTGGCAGGTGAAGCCGTGTGGCCCCTGCTCGTAGCAGGCGCCCCCGGCGTGGGGCTCCATGCCGATATCCACCAGCCGGGCACCGGACCACGTGTATTCCGGCGGCCACCATGCGGCGAAGCCGTCGGTAAAGGCGGCAAAGGCGGCGGCGGGACCCACCTTAACCGTGGTGGCGACACGCATGGAGTACTGCCCGGTGCTCATGCTGCGGTTGTAGCGAATTGCCGGACCGTTCCTCAACATCGGGGTGCGCGCCTTGACGGTCCCGCGCAGCCGGGCGATACTCCGGGGCAATAGGCCCGGCGCTTGGTGACCGGGTCACAAGGGAGTACTGGCTGTGGACGTTTTCGACGCCATTTATCAGCGCCGCGCCGTGAAGGCATTTGACCCCGAGCACCGGCTGACCGCGGAAGAGGAAACCAAGTTGCTCGAGGCCGCCATCCAGGCGCCCACCAGCTTCAACATTCAGCACTGGCGCTTTGTCGTGGTGCGCGACCCTGCCTTGCGCACGCGCATCCGTGAAGAGTTCGGGAACAATCAGGCGCAGATGACCGACGCCGCACTGCTGATCGTGATGACCGCGGATGTAAAGGCGTGGGCGAAAGAACCGCAGCGCTATTGGCAACATGCACCGAAGGAAGTGGCCGACCTGCTGGTGGGCTGGATGGGCCCCTTTCACGAAGGACGCGAGTGGCTGCAGCGCGATGAGGCGCAGCGCTCGATCGGTATGGCCATGCAGACCCTGATGCTGGCGGCCAAGGGCATGGGCTACGACAGCTGCCCGATGATCGGCTTCGACATCGACGCCGTCGCCCAGCTGATCAAGCTCCCCGAAGACCATGTGATGGGGGCCATGGTCGCCATCGGCAAGGGCACGAAGGACCCGTGGCCGAAGCCCGGGCAATTGCCGCTGAGCGAAGTCGTGTTCGAGAACACGTTCTAGGGAGGCATACGCACCGCGCCATGGCGCAGCGACTGAGCATACGCGCTGCCACGAGTGAAGACTGGCCTGCCCTGTGGACGATCATCGAGCCCGTGTTCCGCGCGGGTGAGACCTTTCCGCAGGCGCGCGACATTACCGAGGCGGAGGCGCGGCGCACCTGGCTGACCCTGCCGACCGCCGCCTATACCGCCTGGAAGGGCCATTCGCTCCTGGGCACCTATTACATCAAGCCCAATCAGCCGAGCCGCGGGGCGCACGTGTGCAACTGCGGCTATGTGGTGGCCGAGGCGGCGCGCGGACGGGGCGTGGGCAGTGCACTGTGCCGCCACTCGCAGCGCGAGGCCGTGCGCCTGGACTTCCGCAGTATGCAGTTCAACCTTGTCGTGGCCACGAACGAGCCTTCGCTGCGCACGTGGAAGCGCAATGGTTTCGATACGGTCGGCCGTCTGCCCGAGGCCTTCCACCACCCCGTCGAGGGCTACGTCGACGCGTTCATCATGTACAAGCGGCTGGTCGGTGCGAGTCTCTAGCCGCTTGCATCGGGGTGGCGCGCGCCGCCACGATGCCCCGCGGCATGGGCAATCACGTGGGATGGCATAGGCACGCGGCGGCACTCGCGTGCGTGGGGCTGCTGGCCGTGCTTGGCTGCGGCGGCGCGGCGCCCGCGAACGGCGAAGACGGCGCCATCGTGTTGCAGGCCTGGGCGCACACCGGGCAGGCGGCCGAACGCGCGGCGCTGCAGCGCTTCGTGCGCGACTTTCACGCGCGGCAGAGCGACGTGCGCATTGAGCTGACCTTGCTGCCCGATGGCGCCTATAACGCACAGGTGCAGGCGGCGGCCCTCGCGGGCGACCTGCCCGATGTGCTCGAATTCGATGGCCCTTTCCTCTACCTCTACGCGTGGCAGGGCCACCTGCGCCCGCTCGACCCCTACATCGCACCGGCACTGCGCGACAAGGTGATCGACACAATCCTGCAGCAAGGCACTTGGCAGAATCGCCTCTACAGCCTGGGCCAATTCGATTCCGCGCTGGTGCTGTATGCCGACCGGGCGCAGCTGGCGGCTGTCGATGCCCGTATCCCGCGGGGGCCAGACGATGCCTGGACCCTCGACGAGTTCGAAGCCCTGCTGGCGCGGCTGGCCGAGCGTGATGCCGACGGGCAGGTGCTCGACCTGAAGATGAACTATTCCGGCGAGTGGTTTACCTATGGCTTCTATGCCAGCCTCGTGTCGGGCGGTGGGGGATTGATCGACCGCAAAGACTACGCCGCCGCGTCGGGTCACCTGAACAGCGACGCCAGCCAGCGGGTGCTACGCGCGTTTCAGCGCTGGCTGCGCACCGACGGCTTTGTCGACCCGAATGTGGACGATGCCGCCTTTACCAGCCGGCGGGTAGCGCTGAGCTGGGTCGGCCACTGGATGTACAACCCCTATCGCGAGGCGCTGGGCGAGGACCTGCTGGTGTTGCCGCTGCCCGACTTTGGCGCCGGCATGCGGGCGCCCATGGGCTCGTGGAACTGGGCGATTACCGGGGTGTGCCAGCATCCCGAAGCGGCCATGCGCTGGCTGGCCTTCCTTATGGAAGACGCACAGATTCTGGCGATGACCGCCGGCAATGGCGCCGTGCCTGCCACGCACAGCGCCATCGCGGCCTCGGGTGACTATACGGGCCAACAGCCGCGCCATCTCTTCGTCGA
>CAYMLC010000342.1:0-4181 GCA_964390765.1 uncultured Nitrospirales bacterium | reverse complement strand
CCTCGGTGAATGGTCAGCCGCTGCGCGCATTCGACCCCATGGGGCTGTACAACCAGTTCAAGGACGCGCCGCAGCTGAACGTAGAGATTCTGCGCAACGGGCAGCGGGTCAACCGCACCGTGCGCCTGCGCTGATGCCGGGCGACGGGCAAGGCTGGCGGGCCGCGGCCGCCCGGCGTGTGGTGACCCCTGACCCCCTGTTGCCCGTAACGGCGGGGGCGGGGGCCACGCGGCCGGCGACGGAAAAGCGCGGCGAACTCGAGGTGCGCGTGGCCGTGGTCGAGGCGGCCGGCACACGGGTGGCACTGGTCAGCGTGCCGTTTATCGGCTGGCCCACGTGGCTGTGCCAGCGGGTGTTGCAGGCCGTGCAGCACGTGCCCGCGGCGAACGTATTGATTGGCGCCACCCACACCCACGGCGCGCCCGACGTCTACGGCTTTCTGAATGAAGACGGTGAGTATGCCGTGGACGTCGGCTACCTCGAGCAGGTGTGCCGGCAGACGGCCGAGACGATCGACGAAGCGGCCGCGGCCCTGGCGCCCGCCACGCTCCATGCCGGCACCGGCAACGCCCACGGCAAGATCGCCTACAACCTTTACGCGCCCGAACTCTACGACGCGCGGCTGAACACGCTGCACGCCGACGCACCCGATGGCACCCGTATCTTCACGCTGGTGAACTACGCGATTCACCCCGAAGTACTGCTGCGCGCGCCCATCTGTACGCCCGACCTGGTCGGCCCGCTCTACGATTACGTGGATGCTGCGGCCGGCGGCTGCACGCTGTTTTTGAACGGCGCGCAGGGCGGCATGGTGACCGCCGATATCCGCATGGCGGACGGGGGCGAGAAGGAGGAGTGGTCGGAGTGCGTGCGCATTGGCGAGGCGCTGGGCCATGAAGCGGTGCGCACTACGGCCAGTGCCGAGCCGCTGGCCCCCACGTTGCACTGCGCCGAGCAGCCGCTCACCTTTCCGGTGAAGCCGCCCATGCAGATGATGATGCAGACCTGCCACCCCGACATCCGCCCCCACGTGCCCGCCGCCGAGACCTATACGGTGCGTCAGAACCTCGTAAACTTTGGCGCGGCGCAGGCGCTGACCATCCCGGGCGAGGCGCTGCCCAACATCGGCTTCTACCTGAAGCGGAACATGCGCGGACGGCACAACCTGCTGTTCGGCCTCACCAACGACGCCATCGGCTATCTGCTGACGCGGGTCGACTACGACAGCTTTCCCGCCTACGACTACATCACCGCGACCAGTCTCGGCGAAGAGGCCGGCGAAATCCTGATCGCCGAGAGCCTCAAGCTCGTGGCGGCCAGCCCTGCTCCCGCCTAGGGCGCGTCTGTCGCCACCGCCCAGACCCGTTGCTTCACACCGTCGCTTCGTCAGGCATGTGTGCCGGGGTCTTGGTTTCGCGGTTGGCCTCGACGGCTAGAAATGGTCGAGATACCTGCTTTCGCAGGTATGACGAGCGGGGTGGAGGTGGGGGCGTAACGGGTACGGTGCAGGCAGGCTGTGCGGGGTGGAGGCGGGAGTGCTTTACCCCGCGGGCGCGGGCTCGGTGCGCGGGGCGGGCAGGCGGTACAGCAGCCAGAGCGGCACCAGCAGGAAGAGCGTGGCCACGAAGTAGGTGGCCACCGACCCGAGCCGCCAGTAGATGATGCAGGCGATGAGCGGGCCGACGGCCCGGCCCAGTGCGCCCACGGAGCGGAAGAGGCCGAGTGCGCGCCCTTGCTCGCTGGCGGGTGCATAGATACTGGCGAGCGTGGTTAGGCAGGGGGTGGCCTGGGCGGCGCCCACTCCCAGGAATGCGAGGCCGGCAAAGAGCAGCGCCACCGACTGTGCATAGGCCGAGAGGCCGATCAGCGCGAGGCCGGGCAGTACGGTGGCCATGCCCTGCAGGGCCATGGTCTTCGCGCCGATCTGGTCGGCGTAGCGCCGCACGTAGGTGCCTTGCACCGCCGCCAGAATCAGCCCGACAAAGACGAAGATGAAGGCGTTGTGGTGGGGCGCAAAATCGAGGCGCTCGGCCGCCAGAAAGGTCAGCGAGAACTCCATGCCGCTGAAGGCCAGCAGGAACAGAAAGTAGACGGCGTTCGTGCGCGCCACCTGCGTCGGCCCGCTGAACAGCGCGATCGGGTTGGCCGTGCGCGCGGTCTCGGTGCCGGTATGCAACTGGCGCGTCTCGGGCAGATAACGCGCGACCAGAACCCAGTTCACCGCCGAGAGCACCAGCGCCACGATGGCGGGTGCGCTGAACGGGTGCACGCCGTAGGCCTCGAGCGCCGGCCACCAGGCGGTCAGGTCGACCAGTGCCGCGGCGCCCCCAATGGCCGGGCCCACGATGAAGCCCACGCCGAACGCGATGCCGATAACCGCCATGCCGCGGCCACGCTGCTGCGGGGGTGTGACATCGGCCACCACCGCGGTGGCGGTGCTCAGGTTGCCGCTCATCACGCCACCCAACAGCCGCGCCAGCAAGAGCAGCACGAAGGGCGCCGCCACAATCCACAGCGCATAGCTCAGCGCCAGGCCCGCAATCGTGAACAGCAGAATCGGGCGGCGGCCGAAGTGGTCGGACGCGCGGCCCCACAGGGGCGCGAAGCCGAATTGCAACAACGAATAGAGCGAGCCCAGCACGCCGCCGAAGAGCACAATGATGCCCCATTCGCCCGAGGGACTCTGCGCGATGGTGCTGAATTGCTCGAGCCCCGCATAGAGCACGCTGAACAGCGAACCGGGCGTAGCGCTCTCTGCGTAGTAGCTGAGCATGCCCGGAAACAAGGGAAAGATAATGGAGAAGCCCACCAGGTCGAGAAAGACCGTGAGAAACAAGAGCCCCAGCGTGCGGCGCGCGCGCGGGTCAAGCGGGGCAGTGGCATCGGTCGGCGTGGGCATGCTCGGCATCTATCGGGGTTGCTGGGCCTGACGGCCTGAAACACCGCACTGCGGCGGCTTCTGCCCGGCGTCCTGGCAGCGGGCGAAGCCGCGAAGTCTAGCGCAGTGGCCGCGGGCGCGCCAAGCACCGGCCACGCGCGCCGAGCCCCCAGGGAATGGCCCGCCCAGCACGGCGGGTTGTCTTACTTGATAGCGAGGCGGCAGTGGCCGCGTCATCCATCCGGTTGTCGCACAGCGTCTTCACAACGAAGCCGCATCCCGCAATTGTCACTGAACGCGGCGCATGCTATTCTCGCCTATCACGGACAGGCAGAAATCGCCCTTTGCGCACCCTATGCGGCAGGCCGCGCAAAACGTACCGGCGCATTTCCGAGCAATAGGACTGGCCCTAGCGCATGAACGGTTTTCTCAAGCAAGTCTCGCTGTGGATCGTGCTGCTCTTCATCGTCGTGCTGGCACTCACCACCTTCTCCGGCATTCAAAGCGACACCGAAGAGTTCACTTCGCTCGACTTTAAAGAGCAAATCGCCAACGCCAATGTGGAAGAGGTCGAGGTCGTCTCGGAAGGGGAGAATCTCTTCACGGTCAATGTTGGCCTGAAGAACCCCATTGGCGAGACGGGTGCTGAAAAATTCAGCTTCAGCACCAACGAGTTCAAGGATGAATGGACATCGCAGTTGGAGGATCAGGGCGTCGCCGCCAATTTCCGCGCCAACAACAACATGCTCACCAGCATCCTCATCAATCTCATCCCGATTCTCATCATCATCGGTCTGTTCTGGTTCTTCATGTTCCGGCAGATGCAGGGCGGCAGCAACAAGGCCATGTCGTTTGGCAAGAGCCGCGCACGCATGGTGAACCAGAGCGACAAGACCGTCACCTTCAACGACGTCGCCGGCGTGGATGAGGCGAAGGAGGAGCTGCAGGAAGTCGTCGAGTTCCTGAAAGACCCCAAGCGTTTCTCGCGCCTCGGCGGCAAGATTCCGCGCGGCGTGCTGCTCGTTGGCCCGCCCGGCAGCGGCAAGACCTTACTCGGCCGTGCTGTGGCCGGGGAGGCCAGTGTACCCTTCTTCAGTATCAGCGGCTCGGACTTCGTGGAGATGTTCGTGGGGGTCGGCGCCAGCCGCGTGCGCGACCTCTTTCAACAGGGTCACAAGCACGCGCCTTGCATCATTTTTATCGACGAGATCGATGCCGTCGGCCGCCAGCGTGGCGCCGGTCTGGGCGGTGGCCACGACGAGCGCGAGCAGACCTTGAACCAGTTGCTCGTCGAGATGGACGG
>CAYMLC010000341.1:0-4230 GCA_964390765.1 uncultured Nitrospirales bacterium | reverse complement strand
CTTGTCGGCCGCCTTGCAGAACTGCCCCGCGATGGGCGTCTGGTCGTAGGGGTCGACATCGCGCACGCGTTCGTCGAAGCTGCCATCGGGCCGCACGAAGCAGAGAAAACCGATGCCGTGTTCTTTGCACACCCGGTAGTCGTCTTCACCAAAGGCGGGCGCCAGGTGCACAAGGCCGGTGCCGGTCTCGATATCGACGAAGTCGCCCAGCAGCACCGTCCAGTGGCGTGCCGAGGGTCCGCCGCCTTCCATCGAGGTGGGCTGGTCGTATTCGAAGAGCGGCACATAGGTGGCCCCGGCCAGGGCATCGCCCTGCATGGTGTCGGCGATGTGGGCGCCTTCGCCGAAGTAGCGCTCGACGCAGGCCCGCGCGAGCACGAGGTACTCCTCTCCCCCATGCGGCGCGGGCGCCTTGACCACCGCATATTCGATATCGCGGCCGGCGGCCACGGCGCAGTTGCTGCTCAGCGTCCAGGGGGTCGTCGTCCAGATGAGCAGGCTGGCGGGTTCGCCGGCGGGCAGGCCGAGTTGCTGCTTGCCGTCTTCCGTGAGCGCGAGGCGCACCGTCACCGCCGGGTCGTCGGTATCGCGGTAGCCCTCGCCCACTTCACCGGCCGAGAGCGCGGTGCCGCCCTGTGCCCACCACCACACCACCTTGTGGCCCTGGTAAAGCAGGCCGCGCTCGAAGAGCGTCTTGAGCGCCCACCACACACTTTCGACGTAGGACTGGTGATAGGTGACGTAGGCATCTTCGAGGTCGACCCAGAAGCCGATGCGATCGGTCAGTTCCTCCCACTCGCGGGTGTAGCGGAACACCGATTCGATGCAGGCGCGGTTGAACGCCTCGACACCGTATTCCTCGATGGCCGCCTTGCCACCCTCGATGATGCCGAGCTCCTTACACACCTCGATTTCGACCGGCAGCCCGTGCGTATCCCAGCCGGCCTTGCGCTCGCAGTAGTAACCGTCCATGGTCTTGTAGCGTGGAAAGATATCCTTCACCGTGCGGGTGAGGCAGTGGCCGGGGTGCGGCAGGCCATTGGCCGTGGGCGGCCCTTCGTAGAAGACGAAGGCGGTCGCGTCGCGGCGCTGTTCGAGGCTCTTGCGATAGATGCCGCGTTCTTTCCAGAAGTCGATAATGGCCTGCTCGTGCGCGCTGAAGTTGAACGGCGTCGGCACATCGGCGAACGGTTTATCGGCCATGGTTCTGGAATCCTCCTGGCATACCGGGCACTATGCGCAGCACCCGCCAGGCGGGGCACGCGGGATATGGCGGCCGGGCATTGGAACAACAGTGAAGACGCGAATTGTCGCGTCTGCGCGCGCAGGCATGCAAGCGACGGAAGAAGCGATACCCCCTGAAACGCACGACAGCGCGGCGCCCCGGGTGCGCGCGGTGGTGCCCAGCTACAACGCGGGCCCGCATGTGCGGCGCGTGGTGGCGGCGCTGTGTGCGCAGGGGACCGATGTGCTGGTGGTGGACGACGGCAGCACGGACGGCAGCATGGAAGCGCTGCGCGAACTGCCGGTACACGTCGAGACGCTGCCCCGCAACCGGGGCAAGGGCCACGCCATTCTGGCGGGGCTGCGCGCGGCGCTGGCCGACCCGGCCCTCGAAGCCGTGGTGGTACTCGATGCAGACGGCCAGCACGAGCCGTGCGCGCTGCCGGATTTCGTGCGCTGCTATCGCGCGACGCGCGCCGACCTGGTCATGGGCGTGCGCGAACTGAGCGGGCGCGGCGTACCGCTGCGCAGTTGGGTGGGCAACGCGATCACGGCGCAGGCCGTGCGGCTGCTGTTTGGCGTGCGGTTGCCGGACACGCAGTGCGGCTATCGCCTGTTGTCGCGTGCGTTCATGGAAGACGTCGTGGCGCATGTACCGGGCGGCCGCTACGATACCGAGATGGAGGTGCTGGTGCGCGCGCTGCGTGGCCCGTGGCGGGTCGAGACGGTGCGTATCGCCACGCTCTACGAAGCGGGCAACCCCACGTCTCACTTCCGCAAGGTCAGCGATTCGCTCGCCATCTATGCGCGGCTGTTGCGGGCGTGGTGGCGGCGCTAGCGCGCAGTCGCCTCAGCGCCGGGTCAACTGGAGCTCGGCCAAGACGTAGGGGTGGTCGCTCAGCGGCTGGGGCGGGTCGTCGTAGAAGGCCAGGACCGTACGCCAGACGGTGACCTCGGTATCGACCGGACCCGCCACAAAGATGTGGTCAATCATGTGGTCCCAGCCCGGCTCGCCCGGCCAGCGCGTGGGAATGGGCCCCTCCCCCACCAAGGCAAAGACCGGCGCCGGCGCCAGGTCGTGCGTATTGTGCAGCCAGACGTCGCCCTGCGCCGCGCCCACCAGGTGCTGGTAGCGTTCGGTTGTGGGCGGCGTGTTGAAGTCGCCGGTGAAGAGGATGGGCACGGACTCGGCGTACGCGCCAAACACCTCGCTGACCACGCGTGCGGCGGCTTCTTTGTTCGGGCCGTTGTTGTCGAAGTGGGTGTTGGCGAAGAGGAAGCGGAAGCCGCTGTTGCGCTCTTCGAGGTAGGCCCAGTTCACGTAGCGAAAGACCGAGAGCCGCTGCCAGCCGAAGCCGAAGGGCAGCCCGGGCGTGGGGCTCAGCCAGAACTGCCCGCTGTCGAGCAGGGTAAAGCGCGCGCTGCGAAAGAGCAGGGCGCTGTCGCTGTAGTGGTGGTCGTCGAAGGTATAGGTGACCAGCGTATAGCCCGGCGCTTCGGGCACCAGCGCCGCCATATCGGCCCGCCCGCCCATCTCCTGCAGGCCCACGAGGTCGGCATCGATGTCCGCCAGCAAGGTGCGCAGGTGCGGCACGCGCTCGGTCCAGGGTGGACAGTCGGGCAGGTCGGTCAGTTGCTGGAGCAGCGCGCTGCCGTTGTAGATGTTGTAGCTGAGCACGCGCAGCGGCCCCGTGGTGCAGCGCCCGGGTTGCGTGCAGGTGTCGGCCGGATGCTGGCTGGTGTCGAAGTAGGGCTGCGTCCAGCCGTCGTTGAGCGCGGCAACGGTATAGGCGATGCCGTTGTGGTAGACGAACAATCCCGCCAGGGTGCCCAGCGCCAACACGAAAAGCAGCGCGATGCCAATGCGTATCAGCCAGCGTTTCATCATCGTTGTCGTTCCCACCGCCTACCGGTACGGCTCCCACTCGGGTTCGTTCTGAAAGATCCAGTGGTAGTACTCGCGCTGCTGCAACTCGGCGGCGGCGGCCTCGTCGATGATCACGGTACAGCGCGGATGCCACTGCAGCGCGGTCGCGCTGATCATCGACGTGATGGGCCCTTCGACCGCGCGCGCGATGACCTTGGCCTTCTCCGCGCCCGAGGCCACCAGGATGCAGCGTTTCGAATCGAGAATCGTGCCCACGCCCATGGTCAGCGCACGGCGCGGCATCTGTTCGGGCCTGGCAAACAGCGGCGCATTCTGCGCGATGGTCTCGGGCGAGAGCGCCTTGGGCCGGGTACGCGACTGCATGGCGGAGAGCGGCTCGTTGAAGCCGATGTGGCCCGAGACGCCGATGCCGAGCAACTGGATGTCGATGCCGCCGACTTCGGCGATGAGCGCCTCGTAGCGTGCGCACTCGGCCTCGAGGTCGGGCGCATCACCGCGCGGCAGATGCGTGTTGCGCGCGTCGATGTTCACGTGCTGAAAGAGGTGCTCGTACATGTAGTAATGGTACGAGTGCGGGTCGTGTGGCGGCAGGCCCACATATTCGTCGAGGTTGAAGGTGCTCGCCAGCGAAAAGTCGAGGCCCTTGCGGCGGTGCATCTCCGTGAGAAAGCTGTACAGCGTTTCCATCGTGCGGCCCGTGGCCAGGCCCATCACCAGCCGCGGCTTCTGCTCCAGTGCGTCACCCAAGAGCCGTGCCGCCAGGCGGCAGGCCTCTTCATGGGTCGGCCGGATGATGACTTCCATCGCTTCGCCTCCTCGGCACTCGTTCCGGGCTGGCCTCGTTGCGGCGCCCGCGTCTACACTGGCCGGTGCTGTCCGGCGGCCGCACGCCGGGCCGCGAGCCAAAGGGATACGATACGCATGCCAATGGGTTGGATTACACTGCTGGGAACCGCGCTGTCGCTGGGCGCGTCCTGGACGGCCGACTTCGCCGCCCAGGCGCCGGGCGCGCACCCCGAACTCGAAGTGCGCTACACCTCGCCCACGCGCGAGGCCTTCGAGATTGCGGCGGAAAAATATGTGCTGCACGGTGACCTGCGCAAGCCGAACGAACTTCG
>CAYMLC010000340.1:0-4237 GCA_964390765.1 uncultured Nitrospirales bacterium | reverse complement strand
GTTCAACTTCTGGACGCCCACCTATCTGGTCGAGGCGGCGAACATGGGCGAAGGCGGGGCCGGCATGCTCAGCAGCATCTTCCCCTTCTTTGGCGGCATCTCCGTGTTGGCCGCCGGCTACCTGAGCGACGCCGCCACCAAGGGCAAGCGCGGCATCGTTGTCTTTGGATTTCTACTGGTCGCGGTCCTGGCGCTCATCGTGCTCGCCGCGCAGCCGGGCGAAGGCGTCAGCCCGTGGTTCGCCGCCGTGCTTATCGCCGCGGTGGGCCTCTTCATGCTGGGCCCCTATGCCTTCCTGTCGGGCGTCATCTGCGTCGACCTGGGCGGCAAGCGGGGCAGCAGCACGGCGGCGGGCGTGGCCGACGCCATCGGCTATCTGGGCAGTTCCGTATCGCTGGCGGCCGTGGGCACGGTCGCGCAGAACTACGGCTGGACCACGGCCTGGCAGTTCCTGGCGGTGGTACTCGCGGTGACCGCCGTGGTTGCCGTCCTCTACTGGTACATCCATGAAGTGCGCGGCAGCACGCCAACCATACCGCCGGACGAGGCAGCCGCGACCTGACAAGCGACCGCCGGGCAGGGCGGTCAAAGCGGCAAGGGGCAGGGCATGATGGACGACATTTCGGGCTGGAAAGACAAGGTTCTGTTTACACCGGGACCACTGACCACGAGCCAGACGGTGAAGCAGGCGCTGCTGCGCGACCTGGGCTCGCGCGACCACGCCTTCATCGAGCTGGTGCGCGACATCCGGCGGCGTCTCGTGACGCTGGGCGGCGTGGCCGAGCCGGACTACGTGGCCATTCCCATGCAGGGCAGCGGCACCTTCTCCGTCGAGGCGGTCTTCGCCAGTGTGGTACCGCGCGATGGCAAGGTGCTGGTGGTCGAGAACGGCGCCTACGGCAAACGCATGGTGACGATGCTGGAGTACCTGGGCATCGCGCATGAAGTACTGCACTACCCGGAGAACGAAGCGCCGCGCGCCACCGACGTGGCCGAGCGCCTGGCCGAAGGCGGGTTCTCGGACGTGGCCGCCGTACACTGCGAAACGACCACGGGCATCTTTAATGACATCGCCGCCATCGGCGCGGTCTGTGCCGAAGCCGGGGTGCGCTACTTCGTCGACGCGATGAGCAGCTTTGGCGCCGTGCCCATCGACCTGGCGGCCTGCAAGATTGATTATCTGGTTTCCTCGGCCAATAAGTGCATCGAGGGTGTGCCGGGCTTCGGCTTCTGTCTGGTGCGCCGTGCGGCGCTCGATGCGGCTGAAGGCCACGCGCGCAGCCTCAGTCTCGATCTGCTGGCCCAGTTGCGCGGGCTCGAGAAGAACGGGCAGTTCCGCTTCACCCCACCGACCCACGCCCTGCTGGGCTTTCACCGGGCCCTGCTGGAACTCGAGCAGGAGGGCGGCGTGACCGGGCGCGCGCAGCGCTATCAGCAGAACTACCAGACCCTGCTGGGGGGCATGGAGGCGCTCGGCTTCGCGACCTACCTGCCCCGCGATTTGCAGGGCTACATCATCACGTCGTTCCGCTATCCCGATGGTCCCAACTGGTCCTTCGAACAGTTCTACGACCGGCTGAATACGCGTGGCTATGTCATCTACCCCGGCAAAGTCAGCGATGCCGACTGCTTCCGCATCGGCAACATTGGCCGTATTTTCCCCTCGGACGTGCAAGACCTGCTGGCGGCCATCGCCCAGGTGGCGCGCGCCATGAACCTGAACCTGGCGTCGCCCACGCCGGCTGGAGGCTGAAGCATTATGGAGAACGGGTACCGGCAGCGTTATCGCGGCCCGCTGAAACTGGCGATCTTCGACTGGGCGGGCACGACCGTCGACTACGGGTGCATGGCGCCGGCGGCGGCCTTTACCGAACTCTTCAGCCGCCATGGCGTCGAGGTGACCGTGGCGCAGGCGCGCGGCCCCATGGGACTGCACAAGCGCGACCATATCGCCACGATGCTGCAGATGCCGGAGGTGGCCGAGAAATGGCGCACGGCGCACGGTAGCGATGCGACCGAGGACGACGTCGAGCGGCTCTTTCAGGAATTCATCCCACTGCAGCTGGACGTATTGAAGGACTATGCCAAGGTGATTCCCGGCGCACCGGAATGTGCGGCGGCCCTGCGCGAGCGGGACCTGAAGATTGCCGGCACCACGGGCTACAACGAGGCCATGATGCAATTGTGCATGGAGGGGGCCGCGCGGGACGGATACCGCCCCGACATCAGCATCGCGGTGACGATGGTGCCCGCGGGCCGGCCGGCGCCCTGGATGGCGGTAAAGGCCGCCATGGAATTGGGCATCTACCCGTTCGAGGCCATCGTGAAGGTTGGCGACACGGTGACGGATATCGATGAAGGGCGCAATGCCGGCATGTGGACCGTGGGCGTGCTGAAGACGGGCAACGAGCTGGGTCTGTCGCAGGGCGAGGCCGAGGCGCTGCCACCGCACGAACTCGAGCAGCGGCTGCAACCCGGGCGCACCAAGCTGGCCAAGGCCGGCGCCCACTACATCGTGGACAGCGTAGCCGAGGTGCCGGCCGTAGTGGATACCATTAACGGCCGCCTCGCACACGGCGAGCACCCCTAACCCCACAAGGAGACCGAACATGATGCGCGCGCTAACCGCTACCGTATTGTTGGGCTGCCTGGCGATGCCGCTCACCCTGGCACAGGAAGGCGCGCCCCCGGCGCCCGAAGTACCGGCCCCACCGGCCGACAGCCGCTACAACGTCGTGGCGTATGGCGCCCCGTCCGACGCCAGTGCCGATGCCACGCCCGCGTTTCAAGAGGCTATCGACGCCGCGCACCGGGCCGGCGGCGGCACGGTCTTTGCCCCGCGCGGGCGCTACCGCTTCGACGGCGCCTTGACCGTCAAGCGCGAAGTGACGCTGGAAGGGATCGGCCGCTATGCCCCGGCGCACGCCGGGCTGCGGGACCAGGGCCAGAACAAGCCTGAATTCGGTACCGTGTTTGAGGTGGTTGGCGGTGCCGGCGAACCCGACGGCCCCGCCTTTATCACGCTGCTGGGCAACGCGGCCCTGCGTGGCGTAACGGTCTACTACCCCGAACAGGACCCTCAATCTGCCGAACCCACCCCCTACCCCTATGCGGTGGCCCTGCGCGAGAACAATCCTGCGCTGCTGGATACGCAACTGTTGAATCCGTACCTCGGTATCGACGCGACGCAGAACCAGCGTGCACTCATCCGTAACGTACACGGCCAGCCCATCTACAAGGGTGTGGTGGTCGATGCGGTCTACGACATTGGCCGTATCGAGAACGTGCACTGGAACCCGTGGTGGTCGATGGGGACACCGGTGTACGAATGGCAGGTGGCCAATGGCATCGGCTTCGAATTCGGGCGCACCGACTGGCACTACGTACACAACACGTTCTGCTTCGGCTACAACGTCGGGTACAAATTCATCGAGACGGGCAACGGCGTAACCAACGGCAATTTCCTGGGCATCGGTGCCGACGACTGCTGGACCGCCATCGCGTTCGAGCAGACGGCGCGCGTGGGGGTGCTCATCACCAACGGCGAGTTCGTGTCGTTTCGCGGGCCGGACCCGACGATGGTGCGCGTGGGCCCGCGGCACCGCGGCAGCGTGCGCTTCGTCAACTGCGCGTTCTGGGGTCCGTGCAATCGCATTGCGGTGATCGACGGACGTGGCACGGTCGGTTTCAGCGATTGCACCTTCATGCAATGGGGGCACGGGGAAGACGGGGACGCGCCCGCCGTCGATGTGCTCGACGGCACCGTGCTGCTGCGTGGCAATGAATTTCAGGAGCGCAAGCCGCAGGTGCGCCTCGGGCCCGATGTCGACCGCGCCATCATCAGCGAGAATGTCTATAACGGTGCCTGGCAGGTGACCAACGAGGCCGAGGGCAACGTGCTTATCAAGGACAACCTGGGCGACGGCGATGACTGAGCCGGCCACGCTCGGCTGGATCGACTGGCTGGCGCTGCTCGCCTACGGCGCCGCACTGGTGGCCATGGGCATCTGGTTCGCGCGGCGCGAGCGCAGCACAGAGCGGTTCTTTCTGGGCGGGCGGCGCGTGCCCTGGTGGGCGGTGGGCATCAGTATCTTCGGCACCTCGCTCAGCGCCATCACCTATCTGTCGATTCCGGTGCGTGCCTTCGCCTCAGACTGGACCTACGCCTTCGCCAATCTTGGTATCCTGTTCGTAGCGCCTTTTGTTACCCGCTACTATCTGCCCGCCTTCCACGGCC
>CAYMLC010000339.1:0-4243 GCA_964390765.1 uncultured Nitrospirales bacterium | reverse complement strand
GGCCGGCCGCCCCTTCTTCGGCATCGACCCGGCCGTCGTCGACGAGGAGGGCAACGAGGTCGACGCCAACCACAGCGGGCTGCTGGTCGTGCGCAAGCCGTGGCCCAGCATGCTGCGCACGCTCTGGGGTGACCCGCAGCGCTTTCAGGATGTCTACTTCGACAAGTTCAAGCAGCACGGCTGGTACTTCACCGGCGACGGCGCTTTCCGCGATGTTGACGGCTACTTCCTCATCATCGGCCGCATCGACGACGTCATCAATGTCAGCGGCCACCGCCTCGGCACCATGGAGATCGAGTCGGCGCTGGTCTCGCACCCGCTTGTGGTCGAGGCGGCCGTGGTGGGTTTCCCGCACGACGTAAAGGGCCAGGGCATCTGCGCCTTCGTGTCGGTGCCCGTGGGCCAGCAGGTCAAAGAAACGGACAAGGAATCCATCCGGGACCACGTGGCCAAAGAGATCGGCGCCATCGCCAAGCCCGACATGATCCGCTTTACCGACGCGCTGCCCAAGACCCGCAGCGGCAAGATCATGCGGCGGCTCCTGCGCGATGTGGCGGCCGGCCGTGAGACGCAACAGGACACCACCACACTGGAAGACTTGAACGTCCTGGCGAAGCTGCGCGAGGAACAGGCCTGAGGCGGCTGGCGTATGCCGGCCGCTGGCATAATCAGCCCGCTGGCATAACCAGCCCGCTGGCATAACCAGCCCGCTGGCATATTCCGGCGGCGGGCATCTGTTTGCGTGGCCGACACCAGCACCTGCGCGCAACAGAGGAGTACACGCGCATGAGGATTCTCCCTGCCGCCCGTCTGCCCGAAGTCGACGCGCGCTACACCTATAAAAACGGGTCGTGGCGCGCGACCGCCGGCGCCTTCGGCGTCATGGCGGGCGCCACCATCATCGTCACGCTGGCCGTCTTGTTCATGCCACAGGAAGAAGAGCCCAACCCCGCGGTCATCTCGCTGCCCGGCGTGGTGGCGCTGTTCTTCGGCGTGCTGGCCGTGCGCAGCGCCTGGCCCGCATTCAAGCCGAGCAACTGGCTGGCCATGCAGACGGACCACGGCGTCTACATCAACCTGCGCAGCTACCTGAACGCGCACCTGCCCGACGACACCCACCAGGTCGCCTTTATCCCAGCCGAGGAAATCGCCGCCGTCAGCAAGGTATACGAGAAACGTCTCGTGCCCACGCGCCGCGGCGACCATCCCCACCACTACGCGCACATCGACCTCATCCTGCAGCACCAGGATACTGCCGCCCTCGAGTCGGCGCTGCGGGCCGAACGGCGCGAGCCTGCCCTGCGCGGGCGCAAGCACCACGAGTACCCCGTGCGCGTGCCGGTGCCCGGGGTCGTGCGGCTGACGTGGGACTGGATCGCGCCCAACGAAGACCGCGCGCTCAACCAGTGGGCCGAACAGTATCCGCTCGCACCGGAACGCAGCGAAGCGGGCGTCTCGTGGGGAGACATGAACGACGAACAACGCCGCGCCTTCATGGACATCATGTGGGAACAGGGCTATGTGGAAGATGCCCACCGCATGTACCGCATGATGCACCGCGCCGGCGAACGCCAGGCGCGCGACTACTTCCGCGAGCGGCTCGAAGAATCCGAAGCCATGTGAACGCCCTGCCGCTGCCACGCCGCCTTGGTCGCGGGCTTTCGCTGCGGGCACCGAAACCGCTACAACAGCGCGCAACCGATTGGAGGAATCGCATCATGGGCAAAAAACTTACCGTTCTCATTGCGGCATGCCTGCTGGCGGGCATGGCCAGCGCCGAATTCAAGGCGGGCGCAGCACTGCGTGTGGTCACGCCGGACCCGCTGCTACCGGTGAGCGGCGGCGTAGGCGAACCGACCCCGGTCAGCGAGCAACGCGGCGATCTCTTCGCGCGGGCCATCGTGGTCGAAAACGACGGCACGCGCATGGCCCTCGTCAGCGTCGACTTTCTCGGGTGGCCCTCGGTACTCATCGAGCGTGTGCTCGAGCGCAGCGACAGCGTGCCCGATGACAACGTGCTTATCGGCGCCACGCACACGCACAGTGCGCCCGATCCCTACGCCTTCCCCGATATGCAGGGCAATCACTACGCCGATCTCGACTACCTCGACCGCGTGTGCACCCTGATCGCCGAGGCCATCGACGAAGCGGCCGACAACCTGCAGCCGGCCACCTTGCGCCTCGCGATGGGCGAGGTCGAAGGCAAGATTGCCTACAACTACTACGCGCCCCAGCTGTGGGACCCCGAGGCGGGCGTCGTGCAGTTTGTACCGGCCGGCGGCGGCACACCCATCGCCACGCTGCTCAACTTCGCCATTCACCCCGAGATACTGGGCGAAAGTGTCGGCATCCTCAGCCCCGATCTGTGCGGCCCGCTCTACGAGCGCATCGAAGCCGAGACCGGCGGTATGGCCATGTTCATGAACGGCGCACTCGGCGGCATGATCACGGCCGATAACCGCACCGAGAGCGGCCGTAGCAACCGGACCTGGGAAGAGTGCGTGCGTATCGGCACCGCACTGGCCGACGAAACGCTTCGCATCCTGGAGGAAAACGCCATCGAGGTGGCCGACCCCGCACTCGTGGTCGCCGCGCGCGAGGTAGATTTCACGGTCGACAGCAAGATGATTCAGGCCATCGTCGCGAACTCGCCGCTTGGTGTGGAACTGGGCGAGGACAACACCTACCCCATACGCCTGAACCTCGTGAACCTCGGCCCGGCACAGCTGTTTACGATTCCCGGCGAGGCGCTGCCCAATATTGGTTTCTATCTCAAGCGGAAGATGCCCACGGACTATCCCTTCCTGCTGGGCTGCACGAACGAAGCCGTCGGCTATCTGATGGTCAAGGAAGACTGGCGCAGCTACGCGCGCTACGACTACATCTCGCTGACGAGTCTGGGCGAATACGCCGGCGAGACGCTCATCGAGGCGGCGCTCGAAATGATTGCCGAACAGCCCGCCCCGCAACCAGCCACCGGTGCGGAGCAGGCACGCTAAAGAACCGCCCCGTTCTGCCGATCTTTTAAGCAGGCCGACAGCAAAACCCGGCGCAACCATGGAGGGACAGGCGATGAGCACCATCAACGCACTGCCCGCCAGCGTCGGGGCCGGGCTAAGCACAGTTCGTTCGGCGCCAACTGCCGAGCCCACCACGCGGACGGAACCGGGTGGCGGGCCCATCGCGGGTCCGGGCGCGGCGGCACTTACCCTGCTGCAGCGTTCGTTCACGGCAGTGGCGCCAGCGACGGGGCGCGACCTCGACGTTCTGGCTTAGGCAACAGGTATTCGTACCTGGGCGGGAGGCAAAGCATGGATGCGGCGCCTCCCGCCACCATTTTTTCCTGGCTTGCAATCCCGAATGCCGCTCATCACAATTTAATTCTCGGGGTGTAATATCCGTGCCGGAACCATCATCCATACCGCCTGTGCGGCACACCACAACAAAAGGACTTCTACCCATGAAACGTGGCTTTACCCTCATCGAGCTGCTGGTCGTCATTGCGATAATCGGCATTCTGGCGGCCATCCTGCTGCCCGCCCTCGCACGCGCACGCGAAGCGGCCCGCCGCGCAAGCTGCCAGAACAACCTGAAACAGTGGGGACTCGTCTTCAAGATGTATGCCGGCGAGTCGCGGGGCGAGCGGTTTCCGCCGCTGCAGGCCGGCGCGTGGGACGACCGCGACAATCCCGGCCAGACGACCGGCGTGCTCGACGGCGGCCCCTGGGTCTTTTCCCTCTACCCCGAGTATCTGACCGACCCGGCCATCGCCTTCTGCCCCTCCGATTCAGAGTTCGCCGAGCACCAGGCGGACGCCCAGTTCGACGATGGCAGCTGGTGCATCGGCCTGGCAGACAGCGGCGGCGGCGAATGTGGCCGCGCCATCGATGTGAGCTACAACTATCTGGGCTGGGTCATCGACCAGGCGGAGTTCGACCAGAACAACCCGACCACGGTGGGCGATTTTACCGACCTGGGCACCATCCTCGCCGCCGTTGAGGCGGCCGGTGAAGAGATTGATGTCGACAGCAGCACCCCGCTTCCCAGCCAGTTGGGCTTCTTCGTCGAGGCGCTGCTGCCACTCGACCAGCTTGAAGAGATCATCGCGCTGTTCGATTCGAGTGGCAATGCGCCGCGCGGTATCTCGCCCCTGGCCGAACGCGACCTCAGCGTGCCGGCGCCATTCGGCAACGGTGGCGGCGAGACCATCTATCGCCTGCGCGAAGGTATCGAGCGCTTTCTC
>CAYMLC010000338.1:2243-4276 GCA_964390765.1 uncultured Nitrospirales bacterium | reverse complement strand
AGATGCCCGGGCAGCTCGAAAGAGCCGAAATGGCCGGTGACAAGGATCGCGCCTCGACCTTCCAGGATCAGTTCGAGGGCCTGATCGAAGTTCTTGAGGATGATGTAGCGGCTCCATGTGAAGGGCGTGATCAGCCTGGGCATGCAGATCGCCTGCATCGAGCTGGCCCGCCACCGCGCCGGGTTCGAGGGCGCCTCGTCCACCGAGTTTCAGGCCGATACACCCCACCCCATCATCTCACTCCTGACCGAACAAAAGGGCGTGCGCGATATGGGGGGCACCATGCGCCTCGGGGCCTACCGGTGCGACATGCGCCCCGGCACCCTGGCCCACAGCGCCTACCAGCAAGACGTCATCTATGAGCGGCACCGCCACCGCTACGAGTTCAACAACCACTACCTCGCGGCCCTGCCGGATGCCGGGCTCGTGGTCAGCGGCACCCACCCCAAGGGCGACCATGTGTTGGTCGAGATTATCGAGCTGCCGGACCACCCGTGGTTCTGCGCGTCGCAGTTTCACCCCGAGTTCAAGAGCACACCGCTGCGGCCGCAGCCGCTGTTCCGCGGCTTCATCGGTGCGGCGCTCGCCCAGGCCAACGGCGCCGGCACATGAAGAGTACTGAAGCGGCTGAACGCCTGCGCCGGGCGCTCGCCTATCAGGCCGGCGCCCAGCGCGCGCACCACAACCTGCAAGTGCGCCTGCGTGAACGGGGCCATCTGGAAGAGGGCGACAAGGCCGAGGCCGCCGTGCTGGCGCGCCACAATGTGCGCGCTGCGCGCAGTGTGCGCCGGGCGCGCCGCGCGGTACGCCGGGCGCTGCAGGCCGAGGGCCGCCACCTGCAGAACCTGATTCAGCGCGATGCGGGGGCCGAAGCGGTCGACGAGGCGCGCGCGCGGATTCGCGCCGGCAATACCTTGTTGCGCACCACCCCGGCACAGACCGCGCCGCCGGAATCGACGTCGCTCGACGAATTGGCCCACGCCGCCGGCGTGCGGCCGCCCCGCCAGTACATCGACATGCGGCCCACCCGGCGCGACCAGCGCCTGGCCGCGGCGGTCATCGCGTTGGCGGTGCTGGGCATTGCCGGGTTACTGGTGTGGCGCTGGGGCGGCCAGCCCGAGTTCAGTCCCCAACACTATGCCGATGCCGAATGGCCGGTGGGCGTGCGCTGCACAAACGATGCCCGCGCCCCGCTTACGCTCTACCTCCCGTGGGAGGCCGCCCCGTCCGACCTGCCGGGTGAACTGGTATTCGGGCTGGAAGTGTGGGCGCGCACCGCGACCCAAGAGCGGCTGCGCCGGGTGCCCAGCGCACCCCAGGACTGGCGCGTGTTGACCGGCGAAAACCACAGCAATGGCCACGTGCAGGTGCTGCCCGGGCTCTTTGTCGACGTGGCCTTTGCCCCCGGCCGCTCCGCGTTGCCCGAAGAAGCGCAAGCGATTGAGCTGCGCGTTACGCGAAGCGACGACGTCGTGCTTGCCGTGCCCTTCGCCCTGCCCGACTAGCGCTCGCCGCTAGCCCTGCCGCGTACGCAGGGCCTGCCGCTCCCAGATCGCCTCGGTGCGCGCGCGTCGCTTGCGCTGGGCGCTGCGCACGGCCGGCATCCACACCCGCAGGTCGTCCGCGCCTTCGAGCATGGTCTCGACAAAGGGCACCATCAGCGCGTCGCTGTAGAGGTCGCAGAAGGAATCGTACAACTGCACGTGGTTCTTCTTGCGCCGTTCAAGCGTGTACTCCGTGCCGAGCGCAACGGCGTCGAGGTCGAGGAAATAGAAGCGCTGTCCGTCGTGCGTATAGATGTTCTTGCCGCTCAGGTCGGCGTGATAGGCGCCCGACGCATTGAGACCATTGACCGCCTGCGCGAGCGCATCGAGAAAGGCGGCCACATGCTGCGCGCCCGCGCGTTCGGCCAGGCGCTCGGCATAGACTTCGACGTTGACATGGTCCTCAAGAAAGCCGGCCACATAGGTGTTGCGCCAGACCAGACCCAGGCGGCGCGTCTCGATATAGGCGAGCGGCGGCGCCACGAGTAC
>CAYMLC010000338.1:1653-2233 GCA_964390765.1 uncultured Nitrospirales bacterium | reverse complement strand
ACCTGGCGGTACCGCTCGCGTGCCGCGTTGAGGCGCACCGCCTGCACCAGCGTGTTTCCGGCACTCGTCTTCACGGCCCACGGCCCCACCCGGCGCAGCGTGCTCTTCCGGCTGGCCTTGAGCGGCGTGCCCGGCTCGGCCAGGGTTGCCAGCAGCATCTCCGTCGGCAGGTCCGCGCGCGCATAAATGTGGGTGGCGCCGCGCCGCTCGTGGCGCAGGCCCTCGGCACACAACAGCGTGCTCATGTCGTGCGCCGCCCGGCCAATGCGTCGCTGGCGTGGCCGCGGGCCGCATACAGGCGCTCGAGCCACGCGGGCACCTCGCTGCCGCCATAGCCCGCCAGCAGCACCTGCCACGCGTCGCCGGGCTGACCCAGCTTCTGCAATGAGCGCCGCATCCGCAGCAGATTGCGCACGGCCGCGGCACCCTGCACCGGCTGATGGCAGAAGCGCGCCTTGTCCAGATCGACCAGCCGCGCGTCGCCCGTCTCCGGCACCAGCACGTTGGTGGCGTTCAGGTCAGCGTGCCAGCCGCCGCCCGCGTGAAACCGCCGCACCGCCACCCCCGCCCGGCGGCTCCT
>CAYMLC010000338.1:0-1643 GCA_964390765.1 uncultured Nitrospirales bacterium | reverse complement strand
CGTCGTGCTCGCCGCTCAGATAGTGCGCCAGCGTTGCACCCGGCACATGGGCCGTGGCGATGGCGCCGTTGTACCACGGGCCGACCCGCCGCCAACACGCGCCCAGCGGCTCCGGCACCGGCAGGCGGGCCGCATGCATGTGCACATGCACGAGCAATTCGCGGGCCGGCCGGTTCTGCAACAAGTAGTACTCGCGCATGAGCCGCGCCATCCAGCCCCCACGACGGTATACCCGGCGCACGCCCGTGCCGCCCGCCCAGGCAAATGTCGAAACGGTGCCGCGCCCGCCCACCTCCGCCAGCGGCTCGGTGTGGCTGTTGTGCAGGAGTACATCGGCCAGCCGGTCCGCCGCCTCGGCCCGCACCCAGGCACAGCCGGAGTCGTCGCGCACCACCACAAAGCCGGCCGGCGGCTTCACGCCTTGGGCGCTCCGGCCTGCGAGCGTGCGGCGACCGGCAAGGTGTGGCCTGCCGCGGCGGCCCGGCGGCGGCCCAGCTTCAGGTCCCGCTCCAGCTGGCGGCGGAACGGGTGGAAGTCCACCTGCATCGTATGGCGCGGGGAGTTGTAGTAACGCTTGAACATCGCGCGGCGCTCCGCCTCGATGTCGGCCTCCATCTCTTCGCGCGGCGGCAAGTGCAGCTTGCCCGCGAGGCGTTCGGCCGCCACCACCGCCTGAATCTCGGCCAGTGGAAAGATGGCGCCCAGTGGCTGGAACAAGCCGATGAAGGCGAGGTCGAGCCGGTCGGGCTTCCACATGCGGTGATAGAGCGGCAGGTCGTTGTTGCGCGCGCTGAGAAAGTCGGGGTCGAAAAAGGGAAACGACACCTTGTACCCCGTACACCAGATGATGAGGTCGGGCGCCACGGTGCTGCCGTCCTTGAGCTGGACGGTCTTGCCGTCGAGCCGCTCGACGCCGGGTTTAGGCACGACGGCACCGTGCGCGATGCGGTCGAGGATCGTGCCGCTGATGGTCGGGTGCGATTCGAGCAGCCGGTGCTGCGGGCGCGGCAGGCCGTAGCTCTCTATCTTGCCCACCTGCAGGCGCAGCATGAAGGCGAACATCCGCTGCGCCACACGGGCGGGCACGTGCGGGTTGACCCAGAGGTCGGTTGGGCGGCCGAGCAGAAACTTCGGCAACACGTAGTGACCACGCCGGGTGGACAGCCACACTTCTTCCGAGACGTAGCTGGCTTCGACTGCAATGTCGAGCGCGCTGTTGCCCATACCCACGAGCAGGATCTTGCGCCCGGCCACCTGCTCGGGCGTGCGGTAATCGTGCGAGTGCATCTGCTCGCCATCGAAGTGGCCGGGATAGGGCGGGTCCGGCCACTGCGGGTCCCAGTGGTGCCCGTTGCACACCCACAAAAAATCGTAGTCGCGCGTCTCGCCCGTGCTCAGCGTCACGCTCCAGCCACCGCCTTCGTGCGGCGCGCAGTGCTCGACCGCGGTGTTGAACGTAATCGTATCGCGCACGCCGAAATGCTCGGCATAGCCGCGGAAGTAATCGTGAATCTCGCGGTGGCTTGTGTAGTTGGGATACCACTCGGGCATGGGATAATCGGAGAAGGCCATGACCGATTTGGACGTGTTGATGTGCAGCGAGCGATAGGCGGCCGAGCGTCCATTGGGATTGTTGCACGACC
>CAYMLC010000337.1:0-4290 GCA_964390765.1 uncultured Nitrospirales bacterium | reverse complement strand
AGGATGGCGTTCATGGGCGTGCGAATCTCGTGCGACATATTGGCGAGGAAGGTGCTCTTGGCCTGATTGGCGGCTTCGGCTTCTTCCTTGGCCTGCGCCAGTTGCAGCTCGGTCTCTGCGCGCATCCGCGCAATGGCCAGTGCCTCGGCGAATTGCCGCGCCAGTTGCACCTCGCTGCGCTGCCAGCGTGGGCGGTGCGTGCAGTTGAACATGCCCACCGTACCCAACTGTTCGCCGCGATAGAGCATCGGCGCCAGCAGGAACGAGCGGCAGCCGAAGCTTTCCAGCACGCGGCGGTCGGTCACGGCATGGCTGGGCAAATCGTTCAGGTCATCGATGACCACAATCTGTCCGCTCTCGAGTTGTGCGCTGGCCCAGGGTGCGAAATCGCGCGGCAGTTCGCGCGGAATCGCGAGCTGACCCCGGGCGGCGTCGCTCTCCCAGTAGGGTCTGTATTCGAGCAGGTCTTCGCCTTCATCGGCGTAGAAGAGGCCCAGCGCGTCGAGACCCAGAAACTGGCCCGTCTCGGCGAATGAATGCAGCTTGGCCGTGGCCAGGTCCTGGTCGAGCAGCGCGCGCATCAGTCGGCTGATCACTTCGTCGGCTTCCGCCTGCTGGCGCAATTGCCGCTCCGCAGCCTGGCGCTCGGTAATGTCGCGCGAACCGAACAGCACATACTGCCGGTCCTCGAAATCGAGCGCGGTGACCAGCGTCTCGACGGGATAGGTGGTGCCGTCGGCGCGCGCGAAGACGCTCTCGAACGTGACCGCCTGGCTGCCTTCGATTGCGCGCCATGTGGGGTACTGTTCGGTCAGGTCGAGCGGCGCGAAATCGCGCGAGCGCAATTGTTTCCACAGCTTGCGCCACGTCTCCTGCGAGCACTGCATGTCCAGGTTCCACGCGTGCAGCTGCAGCAGTTCGATTTCGCTGTGCTGGCAAGCGTCTATGGCGGCGCGGTTGGCATAGACACAGCGGCCGGACCGGTCGAACCACAGCGTCTGCACCGGCAGGCTGTCGAGCGCGAAGCGCGCCAGCCGCAGCGAGGCTTCGGCGCCTTTGCGTTCCGTGGTATCGGTAATGACACCGGTCAGGTGCTGGAAGGCATCGCCATCGAAGACCGCGCGTCCGCGTTCGAGCACCCAGCGCACGCTGCCGTCGGCGTGGCGGATGCGGTATTCGATACTGAAGTCGCTCTGGGCTTCACTCGCGGCGGCTATTGCGGCGTCCACGTGGTCGCGGTCTTCTTCGTGAATGATGCTGGCGTAGCTGCGGCGCGCGTTGTCTACGAAATCGGAGGCCGGATAGCCGGTTACTTCGTCCACGGCGCTACTCATGAAACGCATCGTGTACGCCTCGTCGGCGTCGCACACGTAGACGATGCTGGCCAATTGCGAGACGACCGTACCAAAGCGGCGTTCACTTTCCGCGAGCGCCTCTTGCACGCGGGCCCGGGCCTGCCCGATGGCCACCACTTCGCCGAGGCGCCGCACAAAGCCCTGTTCCGCCTCGCTCCAGCTGCGGCGCGCATCCAGGTTCGCCAGCATGATGCAGCCAGTCGTGCGTCCGTCGGCCGTCATCGGTACAACCAGCAGCGTGCGTGCACCGGTGCCCCCCATCAAATGGTACTCATTCGCTTGCAGCTTGTCCCGGTCGCGCTGGCTGTCGAGATAGACCGTCTCGCCGGCGCGGACCGGCCCGAACAGCGTGGGCCATTCAGAAATGGCACGCCCTTCGTACCAGGCGGTCGGGTCGGGCACACCGGGTGCGCACCAGACTTGGTCGACATGCAGTACGCCCAGTGGTTCGCCAAACGACACGACCGCGCAGCGGTCCACTTCGAGCAGCCGCGCAAGTGCTTCGGTGGCTTCGCCCAGCGCATCCTCGTAGCGCTGTCCCACGAAGCTGCGCATCAGCAGGCTCAGGGCGCGGTCCCATTCGCTGCGCTGGCGCAGGGCGGCCTCGGCCTTTTCGCGCCGCGCTATTTCGTCTTGCGCCGCGGTCAGCTCGGCCTCGGTCTGTTGGCTGCGCCGCAAGATGGCGAAGAGGTGCGGACGGCGCAGCGTGTGGCCATAGCGCGCACGCTGCCAGGCGAGGTAAGCGGTGAGCGGCGGCGCCACACAGGCCGCCAGAATTAGCCGCGGCACAAAGCTGCCCTCGAAGAGGCTCACGACATTGGGCATGTGTCCCAGCCCGATGAGCACGTAGAGCACGCTGTCGAGGCACAGCGTGAGCGCCAGTGTGATGAAGACCGAGAGCAGCAGCAGCTGTCCGCGGGTAATGCGCTGCAGCGTTTCCCACAGCACCGCCATCACAATGAAGTCGGTGGCGGCCGCCGCGGCCGAGGCGGCGTAGCTACGCAGCTGTGGTTCAGGCCAGGGCAGCGCCCAGGTAACAAAGCCCTGCTCAACCTGCCAGTGCACGATCGCATTGACGGCCCAGGTAATCAGCGTAATGCCACAGATGGTGGCGATGGCCAGGCGAGCCGCGCCGCTGCCGTCGAAGACATATAGCGCAAAGACACCGATGATGAGACCCGCAAACAGCATCGAGCCCCAGAGCACCGTGGCCGGCCCCAGCTCAACGGCCAGGCCCAATTCCGTCGTCCACATCATCAGGGCGACCAGGAATCCGATGGCAACGTAGGTCGGCGCCAGGCTCAGGCGGCCGCGTGCGGCATGAAGTGCCAGCAGCCCCCCGTAGAAAAATAGGCAGCCTGCCGCCAGGACTAAGAGTTTGGTCCAATCCAGCAGTGTCAACGCCCTCCGCAAATTACCTTACCACACAGAGCGGGCAATGGAATGCCCGTACCAATCTAACGTGCAACAAACATTCTCCACTTAGGCTTCGGCCCATCTGCGAAACTTGTGGGGTCTCGGCCTGTCCAGCGGGCGGGCACGATGACGCCCATAGGCGTTAGTCACGCGCACTTGCGTCATCCTTTCTGAGGCGCAAGTAAGCCGATGGAGGCTGCTATCGGCAGTAGTGGCAAGGCATTTCGCCGCGGCATGCGGCCGTGTATTTGGGCATCATCTGCGGTTCCCCCGGGAACCACCAAAGAGGAGCGAACGAAACATGACGAAGCATAAGGGTTTCACCCTCATCGAGCTGCTGGTGGTGATCGCCATCATCGGCATCCTGGCGGCGATTCTGCTGCCTGCATTGGCCCGTGCGCGCGAAGCAGCGCGTCGCGCGAGTTGTCAGAACAACCTGAAGCAAATGGGTGTGATTCTGAAGATGTATTCGAATGAATCACGTGGCGAACGCTTCCCGCCGGTGCAGGGCCCCTCGCTCTATTACACCGACGGACTGGGCACCTCGCCCAGTTCCCAGGACTGCACGCAGCAGGACGAGCCAGAGCTGTCCCCGCTTACCAGCGCCATCTTCCCCGAATACCTGACCGATTGGAACGTGCTGGTATGCCCCAGCGCTCCCGACAGCGGCGACGCCGTCGATGCATTGGCCGTTATCAGACCTTCGACCGAAGGCGTTGACTGCACCTCGCCGTATGAAGGACTTGCGGATAACCCGAGCGACCACTATCAGTACTTTGGCTATGTGCTGGACAAGGTGAGCGGCCAGGAACCGTCGGTCGCGCTCGCGCCGGTGGCGCCCTTGATTGACCCCAGCCTCACCATTAACGATTCCCAAGCTGCCGCTCCGGCACAGTTGCTTGGCTTGGCCGTGGTACTGTTCGAGGCGGGCGCGTTCGAATTCGGCGGCGCCACACCGGGCGTGCGCGATGTGTTGGATGAGGACGTCAATGTACCCACCGATTCCGGTACCTCCGCCGCTATTGCCGGTCTCGCCGGTCTTCAGCCCAACGAATCGCTGGGCAACGGCGACAGCGACACCGTTTATCGCTTGCGCGAAGGCATCGAGCGCTTTCTGATCACCAACATCAACGATCCGGCCGCCAGCGCACAGGGCCAGTCGGAAGTGCCCATCTATTGGGACAGCGTCAGTTCGACCCCTGGTGCTGCTGCCGCCTTCAACCACGTGCCGGGTGGCGCCAACACCCTGTTCCTCGACGGCCACGTCGAATTCCTGCGCTACGAGCAGTTTGGCGAGTTCCCGGCCAATGGCGGCTGGGCCCAGACCTACGGCATTATCGCCGGCTCGTTCTAAGGCTTTCCCTACCATCGTCTGTCAGCAGGCGCGGGCTTCGGTCCGCGCCTGTTTCTCTTTGTGCCGCGCTTCTGCTTTGCTGCGGGCCGGACTCTTGCTATCTTTCCACGCTATGCAACAGACCAGCCCAGCGAAATTCACGCGCCGTGCCGCCGCCTGCATACT
>CAYMLC010000336.1:0-4303 GCA_964390765.1 uncultured Nitrospirales bacterium | reverse complement strand
AGTACTTCGGGCGCGTGCCAGGGATAAACGTTGTCGAGGTCGCCACGCGTTGCCTGCGCCAGGTAATCGGCCAACTGGTCGACGGCGGCGTGCGCTTCGGCGCGGAAGCTTTCGGCGTCGAACGCCGCCTGGGCCCGCTCGTGAAAATCGTGGCTCATTTCAGGGGGTACTTGTGGTCAGAAGCACTGCCGGTTTTGAGGCTCGGCACGTCCCGCGTGCCACCTCGGGCAAAAGCCTAGAGCGCAAGCAGGCACAAAACAAGACGCGCGGCCACCCGGGAGCGGGGCCACCGCGCGTGCAAAGCTGTAGCTATCCCGGGTCTCAGGGGTGTCTAGGCCAGCAACTCGAACTGGGCGCTCGCCTCGGGTACCGCGCTGGGCTGGCGCAACTGCTCGCGCGCCTGCGCCTCGGCGGCGTTGCTGAAGAAGCCTGCCTGCGGCGCCGGTGCGGGCAGGAAGGCGACCGGTTCGATCACGGCTTCTGGATTGACGTCGACCAACTGCAACTGCTGCGGTAGACGGGTCACGCTCTCGCTGAAGGCATCGCGGATTTCCTCCACCTGCGCGGTCGCTGTCGCCTGCGCGGCGGCCAGGGTGCGCAAGGCGGCACCGGCGGGCGGCTCGAAGCGTGCGCGCTCATCCTCGCCCACGGCATCCTGCGCACCCGCACGCACATTGTCCTCCTGCTGCACGGGCTGCGCAGCAGAAGTCTGTGCGGCGCTGTCGGCTGAAGGCCCGGTGACAAAGCTGGGACCGCGCGCGAAGCCCGCCTGGCTCGCCGCAACAACCGAGGTCTGCCGCAATCCGGCGGTCTCGAGCGCCTGGCGATCGGGTATCACCTGGCGCTGGGCGTCGAGGCGGGCGGATTCCTGAACGGTGTTGACCGCGTCGTTCAGCTCGGTGCCGGGCGCGGCGGCCTCACGCACCTCGAAGGTGTCGGCGGCAGGCGGCTGGGCCGCGGGATTCTGCGTGGCCGCGGCCGGCCGCGACTGAAAGGCCTGCTGGCGCGCCTGCGCAATGGCCACGGTATCTTCGCGTGGCGTGGCGCCGCTGAGCGCGCTTATCAGTTCTGGTCGAAATTGAATACCCATGCCTTATCTCCGCACCCACACCATCAACCGTTTCATCACCCCTTTTTCATCTATTCTTCATAACGCAGGACACAGGTCGAAAGTTTCCCCCGGTCCACGCTTCAAGTGTGCAGTCTTCTCCAAGTACTATACTAAGTAAAAACCATAAAGTCCGTCAACCCCCGCGAGTGCAGGCGCGGCTCCGGGGTGGCCATGCGGCCGACGTCCTACCGCTATGAAGGCTGATTGCGCTACACTCCCGCGCCGCCCCCGGCATGATTCCCCGGAAGGAGACCTTCGCGTATGGCCATCCATGTCGCGCTTAATCACCGTACGTGCTACGACTACGACCGGCCGGTCCAGATGGGGCCGCACATCGTTCGGCTGCGCCCGGCGCCGCATACCCGTACAAAAGTACTCAGCTACTCTTTGAAAGTCTCGCCGGCGAACTACTTCATCAACTGGCAGCAGGACCCGCAAAGCAACTGGATGGCGCGGCTGGTGTTCAACGAGCCGGCGCGTGCGCTGTCGATTGAGGTCGACCTGGTCGCTGAAATGGCGACCATCAATCCTTTCGACTTTTTCCTCACAGCCGAGGCCGAGCACTTTCCCTTCCGCTACGACGACTGGTTGTCGAAGGAGATTGCGCCGTTCCTCGAGAAGTTGCCGGCGGGACCGCTGATGCAGCAGTGGCTGGCCAAGGTCCCGCGCCGCTCCATCCGCACGATTGATTTCCTGGTCGCACTGAACCAGCGCCTGCAGGAGGAGATTCAATACGTCATCCGGCTTGAGCCGGGCGTTCAGACGCCGGAAGAGACACTGGCGGCGGGGCGGGGTTCGTGCCGCGACAGTGCGTGGCTGCTGGTGCAGATTCTGCGCCACCTGGGGCTGGCCGCCCGCTTCGTGTCGGGCTACTTGATTCAATTGAAGCCGGACCAGAAATCGCTCGACGGGCCGAGCGGCGCCGAAGAAGACTTCACCGACCTGCACGCCTGGACCGAGGTGTATCTGCCGGGTGCCGGCTGGATAGGTTTCGACCCGACGTCTGGGTTGGCGGCGACCGAGGGGCACATCCCGGTGGCGGCCACGCCCGACCCGTTCAGTGCTGCGCCGATCGAGGGGGCGGTCGAGCCGTGCGAAGTGCGCTTCGACTACCACATGGCGGTGTCGCGCATCTACGAGGTGCCGCGTGTCACGTTGCCGTACACGGACGACGAGTGGGCGCAGATTGAAGCGCTGGGGCATCAGATCGACCGCGACCTGCAGACGCACGATGTGCGGCTGACCATGGGGGGCGAGCCCACGCTGGTCTCTATCGACGACATGGATGGCGACGAGTGGAACCTGGCCGCGCTGGGCGAGCACAAGCGTGCGCGTGCGCGCGACCTGTTCGGCCGGCTGCACCAGCGTTTTGCGCCCAATGGCCTGCTGCACCATGGCCAGGGCAAGTGGTATCCCGGCGAGCCCCTGCCGCGCTGGGCGCTCAATTGTTACTGGCGCAAAGATGGCGAGCCCTGCTGGCAGGACTATCGGTGGATAGCCGACGAGGCCGGCGCTTACGGCCACGGGCCCGAAGAGGCCGCGCGCTTTGCCCAGGCACTGGCGCGTAGGCTGGGCCTGCCCGAGGCGAGCGCGATTGCGGCCTACGAGGATGTCTTCTACTACCTGTGGCGCGAGCAGCGGCTGCCGGTCAACGTGGACCCCTTCGACGCGAAGCTGGAGGATGAGCTGGAGCGTGCGCGCCTGATGCGCATCTATCAGCAGGGCCTCGACCATTGTGTGGGCTATGCGCTGCCGCTGGCCTGCGGGCATGAGGGCGATAACCGCATTTGGTACAGCGGGCAATGGTTCGTGCGCGATGAACGCATGTACCTGACCCCCGGCGATTCGCCCATGGGCCTGCGTCTGCCGCTCGATTCACTGCCCTACGAAGTGCCGGGCACAGAGCAACAGGTGCACGAGCGCGACCCGCTGGCGCCGCGTGCGCCTTTGCCCGCCTACGCCACGCTGCGCTGCCAGCGCCCGGGCGATCCGCCTCCGGCGAGCGGCGCCGGCACTGCCCAGCCCGACCCGTATACCGCCCGCTGGCGTGCGTCGCGCCGGCCCGAACGCGGCCAGCCCGCCAGTGGCATCGTGCGCACGGCGTTGTGTGTCGAGGCGCGCAACGCCGTGCTGCATGTGTTCATGCCGCCCATCCACTGGACCGAGGACTACCTCGCGCTGACCGCGGCGGTTGAGGCCACCTGTGCGGAGACGGGCCTGCCGATGATTCTGGAAGGCTATCCGCCGCCGCACGACCATCGCCTCAACCATTTCAGCATCAAGCCGGACCCGGGCGTGATCGAGGTGAATGTGCATCCCGCGCACAACTGGGATGAGTGCGTCGAGATTACGAATGCGGTGTACGAGGAAGGGCGCCTCGCCCGGCTGGGCACCGAGAAGTTCATGGTCGACGGACGTCACTCGGGTACCGGCGGCGGCAACCACGTGCTCGTGGGCGGGCCGACCCCGGCCGACAGTCCGCTGCTGCGCCGCCCCGACCTGCTGAAGAGTCTGCTGGCCTACTGGCACAACCACCCGTCGCTGTCCTACCTGTTTTCGGGTTTGTTTGTCGGGCCTACGTGCCAGGCGCCCCGGGTTGACGAAGCGCGCAACGACATGGTGCCCGAACTCGAGATTGCCTTTAACCAAGTCGCGCGTGAGATGCAGGTGCCGAACTGGTTTGTCGACCGCACCTTCCGCAATATCCTGGTCGACGTGACGGGCAATACGCACCGCGCGGAATTCTGTATCGACAAACTGTTCAGCCCGGACACCGCCGCGGGGCGGCAGGGCCTGCTCGAATTGCGCGCCTTCGAGATGCCGCCGCACGCGCGCATGAGCCTGGCGCAGCAGTTGCTCATTCGTTCGCTCGTATCGCGCTTCTGGCAGCAGCCCTACGAGCAGCGGCTGGTCCGTTGGCACACCGAACTGCACGACCGCTTCATGCTGCCGCATTTCGTGCGCGAAGATTTCGACGACGTGATCGGAGAGTTGCGCGACTTCGGCTATGGCTTCGACTACAACTGGTTCGCGCCCCACTTCGAATTTCGCTTTCCGCGTTTTGGTGAAGCCGCCCAGCGGGGCGTGCATGTCGAGTTGCGCCAGGCCATCGAGCCGTGGCCGGTGATGGGCGAAGAGCAGGCGGGCGGCGGCACCTCGCGCTATGTCGATTCATCGGTCGAGCGGGTGCAG
>CAYMLC010000335.1:2583-4310 GCA_964390765.1 uncultured Nitrospirales bacterium | reverse complement strand
TGGGAACCAGGCCGACACCCAGGTGCGCACGGTGCGCGTGCTGCCGCGCCAAGAGACCAATAACAATGGGACCGGCGGCGTCTTCACGCCAAGCGGCCCGATTGGTGGCGGGGCAGGCACGCCGGGCGACGACGGTGCGAGCGGCGCAGATGGCGATGCCACCGAGGGCCCGGCCGGTGAGCCACCGGCAGACGAGACACCGGCCACCACCACCGGCGGAGGCGCAGCGGCCATGCCACGCCCGGCACCGCAGCAACCGGCAACCGAGCCGCCCGCCCGCTCCAGCTTCAGCGGGCGCGCACCCGATGTCGCAGGCACGCCACAGACCATCGTATCGCAGAGCGCGCGCCAGCCAGCCGAACCGGTGCCCGCGGCCGAGCGCCTGCCGCAGCGCCCCATCGTCAAGCGGGCCACGCCCGAGGAAGCGCTGCGCCCAGCACCGGGCCAGAACGTCGATGCGGGGCTGGACGACACCGAGGCGGTCGGCAGCCCGGCCCTGACCAAGCGCCCGACGCCCGCGGAAGAAGGCGGCGAGCGGGTGCAGTTGGCCGAGGCCGACGGCGCCACCACGCCCCCCGCCGCGGGAAGCGGCGAACCGGACCCGCGCAGTGCCGCGCCGACGGGCTTCATCGCCAGCCTGCCCGCATTGACCGGCCAGCAGATTACCGGGCTCGCCATGCTGGGCGTGGCCCTGGCCGTGCTGGGCATTGTCGGGTTCGTGGCCTGGCGCAATGCCTACAGCGGGGGTGGCCGCCGCCGCCAGTCACACTAGCCACCTGCGCCGGTAGCCTCTACACCGCACCGTGTGTGGCGGCGCGCACGCACCTGCTATGCTGCGCGTGCGGCACACCCTAACCGCCCGCAACCACGCCAACATGTCACGCCTGTCTCACATTATCTTCGCCGGCGCCCTCGCGCTGCTGGCCGGTTGCCCCACACAACCCGGCGACACCTTGCGCGTCACCGGACAGATCGAGGGCAACACCGTCTCCGCCGGTTCACGCACGGGCGAGCGGGTGGTCGCGGTGCCCGCCGCCGAAGGCCTGCGCGTGGCCGAGGGCGACGTGCTGGTGCAGCTCGAAACCGACGAAGCGCAGGCCGCCGTGGCCGCTGCCGAAGCGCAACTGAAGCGGGCCGAGGCGATGCTGGCCAAGGCCGAGCGCGGTGCCACGCCCGAGCAACTGGCCCAGGCCGAGGCCGCCGCCGCCGCCGCGCAAGAGCGTTTTGCCATGGTGCAACGCGGCGCGCGCGAGGAAGAGAAGGCCGCCGCCCGGGCCGCCACCACCGCCGCCCGCGCCCAGCGCGACCAGGCCCGCCGCGAATTCGAACGCGCCGAGCGCCTGTTGGCGGAAGAGGCAATCGCGCAGCGGCTCTACGACCAGGCCGAAGCCGCCTATGCCGCCGCCCAGGCGCAATACGACGCCGCGCGCGAGCAGGAGGCCATGGTGAACGAAGGCGCACGCGCCGAGGAGGTGGCCATGGTGCGGGCCGACCTCGAGCGCGCCCGCGCCGCACTGGCCGAAGTGCGCACCGGCGCCACCCGCGAAGACCTGGACGCCGCCCGCGCCGTGCGCGATGCCGCCGCGGCCGACCTGGCCCGCGCGCGTGTGGCCCTGCGCGAGACCCAGGTGCGCGCCCCGGTCGACGGGGTCATCGAATCAATCGACGTGCGCCCCGGCGACCTGATGGCCTCGGGCACGATCAGCGGGCCGACGCCGGATTCCTTT
>CAYMLC010000335.1:0-2573 GCA_964390765.1 uncultured Nitrospirales bacterium | reverse complement strand
ACCTGATGGGCCCCGGTCCCGCCGTAAAGCTGATCGACCCCGATGACCTGGAAGTGGTCATCTATGTGAGTGCCGCCGTGCTGGGCGCGCTCAGCGTCGGCCAGGAGGTGCCCTTCACCGCCGACGCACACGGCGACACCACGTTCACCGGTACCATCAGCCACATCGCCAACGAGGGCGAATTCACGCCGCGTAATCTGCAGACGCAGGAATCGCGCGTGCAGCAGGTATTCGGTGTCACCCTCGCGCTCGACAGTGCCGATGGGCGGCTGCGCCCCGGCATGACCATTACCGCGCAGATGCCGGCGGCACCCGGCGCCTGATGGAGACGGTGCTGGCGGCGAATGCGCTCACGCGGCGCTTTGGCGACTTCACCGCGGTCGACGCGGTCTCGCTCTCGCTCGATGCCGGACAGATCTTCGGCTTCCTCGGGCCCAACGGCTCGGGCAAGACCACGCTGATCCGCATGCTGTGCGGCCTGCTGCTGCCCACCGGCGGCCAGGCCGAAGTGCTGGGCCACGACGTAGCGCGCGAGAGCGAAGCCATCAAGCGCAAGATCGGCTACATGAGCCAGCAGTTCAGCCTCTACGCCGACCTGACGGTCATCGAGAACCTGCGCTTTTACGCCGGCATCTATGGCATCTCCCCGCGCGAGCGCCACGCGCGCATCGAAGAAGTCATCGATATCGTCGGCATCGACCGCTACCGCCGCCGCCTGGCCGGGCGCCTGTCCGGCGGCTGGAAGCAGCGCCTGGCGCTGGCCTGTGCACTGGTGCATCAGCCGCGCCTGCTCTTTCTCGACGAGCCAACCGCCGGCATCGACCCCGTCGCCCGGCGCGATCTGTGGAACCTGCTGTTCGACCTGTCCGCGCGCGGCGTCACCTTCTTCGTCACCACGCACTACATGGACGAGGCCGAGCGCTGCAGCCACATCGGCTACATCTACTTCTCGAAGCTCATCGCCTATGGCACGCCACAGGAATTGAAGGCGCTGCCCGAGATCACCCCCGAAGGCACGGTCCGGCTCGAGCTGCGCACCGAGCGCCTGGCCTCGGCCATGGGCGCGCTGGGCGCGCTCGATTACGTGCGCGATGTCACCATCTTTGGCGATTCGCTCCACGTGGTGACCGATGCGGGCACGGAAGACCCGCTGCGCCACACGCTCGACGCGGCGGGCTATCGCGTGACCCATTGCGCCGCGATTCCGCCGACGCTCGAAGACGTGTTCGTCACCCTCACACGCCAGCGCGACCGCGAGGCCGCCCGTGTTTAGGGGGCTGCCCGCCATCGTCTACAAGGAGACGCGCCACATCGTGCGCGACAGCCGCACGCTCTTTCTCGTGCTGCTGATCCCCAGCCTCCAGCTCACCATCTTCGGCTACGCCATCGACCTCGAAGTGAGCGATGTGCCCACAGTCGTCTTCAATCTCGACGGCCGCGCCGAGAGCCGCGCCCTGCTCGACGACTTCTGGAACACCGGCACCTTCATGCCCGTGGGGCAGGTGCGCTCGGACGATGCGCTGGTCGAGGCGATTGTCGGGGGCGAGGCGAAGGTCGCCATCAAGATTCCACCCGACTACAGCGACAAGCGGCTGGCGGGCACGGGCGCCGCGGTGCAGGTACTCATCGACGGCAGCGATTCGACCGTCGCGATGCAGGCGCTCAACACCGCCAATACCATCGCCCTGCGGCAGAGCATCGATGTTATCGGCCAGCGCATCGACCTTGGCGGCGGCGGCAACTTGCCCGTCGAGGCGATGTCGCGCGTGCTGTTCAACCCCGACATGCGCACCGTCAACTTCATGGTGCCCGGCCTCGTCGGCATCATCATGCAGATTATCGTGATGCTGCTGACCGCCTTCGCCATCGTGCGCGAGAAGGAAAACGGCACGCTCGAACAATTGATGGTCACGCCCGTGGCGCGGCTCGGGCTCATGCTCGGCAAGCTCATCCCCTACGGCGTCATCGGCGTGCTCGAGACCACCACGGTCCTGCTGCTCATGCGCTTTCTGTTCGGCGTGCCCATTGCCGGCAGCGTGCTACTGCTCGCCGGCTTCTCACTCATCTTCCTGTTCACCGCGCTGGGGCTGGGGCTGCTGGTCAGCACTCTCGCCACCAACCAGATTCAGGCGCTGCAGTTCTCCTTCCTCATCGTCATGCCCAGCGTGCTCTTGTCCGGCTTCGTCTTTCCGCAAGAGACCATGCCCGCGCCCATCTGGTTCATCGGCCAATGCGTGCCCGCCACGTACTTCATCCGCATCCTGCGCGGCATCATCCTGCGCGAAGCCGGCCTGCCCGAGTTGTGGGAAAACGGCGCCATCCTGGCGGGCATGGGATTGTTCGTGCTGACCTTGGCCACGCTGCGCTTCCGCAAGACCCTGGCCTAGAAGGCGCTCAAGAAAAGCGGCCCGTCGCCCGCGCACGAAGCGTCGCACATGGTTCACCCCTGCTGGGTGCGGCCTGATGCATTCGGGCGTGCGGGGCCGCCGGACTCACCCGCGCGGGAGGGGAAAGACTCTGCATGATCCGCGGCACCCACACAGTCAAGATCACCCGCAGCCCCGAGCGGTTCC